>CAMYWC010000013.1:0-9382 GCA_947302545.1 uncultured Clostridia bacterium
AGGTAAAACAACCACTGCCGTAAACCTTATAGCCGCACTCGGTGCCCACGGACAGAGAGTCCTTCTCTGCGATGTGGATGCACAGGGCAACTCAACCAGTGGTTTCGGTATCGAAAAGCGCTCTCTGCGCTATTCCACCTATGACATAATCATAAACAATGTGCCTGCAAAAGACGTTATTATCTCAACAAAATTTGAGGGCGTTGACGTCATCCCTTCAAACATGAATGTTGACGGCGCAGAACTTGAACTTGTAGATATGAAGAAGAGGGAGGGCAAACTTAAGAATGCTCTGCTTCCTCTCTATAATAACTATGACTATATCTTCATAGACTGTCCGCCTTCGCTCGGTCTGATTACTTTGAACGCGCTCTGTGCGGCAGATACCATAATCATTCCCATCCAGTGCGAATACTACGCACTTGAAGGTCTTTCACAGCTCATGTCCACGGTAAGACAGGTAAAGCGTCTTTACAATCCTTTGCTTGATCTTGAAGGCGTTGTACTTACCATGTATGACGGCAGACTCAATCTCACTCAGCAGGTTGTGGCTGAAGTAAAGAAATTCTTCCCGAAGAAGGTCTTCGCCTCCGTGATTCCGAGAAACGTAAGGCTCTCTGAGGCACCCAGCTACGGCCTTCCGATAATGTACTTCGACAGGAATTCCAAGGGAAGTCTCGCCTATGAGGCTCTCGCGGTTGAATTCTTAAAGCAGAATAAGAAGAGGTGACGAAAATGGCTTCAAGTAAAAAGAGCGGCCTCGGACGAGGTCTGGAATCCCTTTTTCTCGACAATGCAATAGATGATATTTCCGCAATGACCAATAATACGCTGCCGCTGGGTGAAATTGAGCCCAACAAGGAGCAGCCCCGAAAAACGTTTGACGAGAAATCCCTGCGCGAACTCGCCAACAGCATAGAGAGAAACGGCGTACTTCAGCCGCTTCTCGTACGCCCGATGGCGGACGGCTCCTATCAGCTCGTCGCGGGTGAACGCCGCTGGAGAGCTTCACGTATGGCGGGTCTTACGGAAGTCCCGGTTGTAATAAAGGATATGTCCGATGAGCAGGCGATGGAGATCTCACTCATCGAAAACCTGCAGCGTGAGGACTTGAATCCCATAGAAGAGGCCGAAGGCCTTCAACTCTTAATCGAGCGCTACAACCTCACTCAGGAAGAGGCCGCAACGCGTGTCGGACGTTCCCGTCCCGCCATAGCGAACGCGCTGCGTCTTTTAAACCTTCCCGAGGAAGTACGCGCACTCGCCAAGGAGGGTAAAATCTCCGCAGGCCATGCCAGGGCTCTTCTTGCCTTTGAGCATAAAGCTGACATGCTCAAGACGGCTAAGGAAATCCAGAAAAACGACCTCTCCGTCCGCGATGTTGATAAGCTTGCGAAACTCGCAAGCAAGGAAGAGGGCAAGGAGGTCAAACCGAGAAAGAGAGCAAACCGCGACACCTTCTATGATGAGGTTGAGCTTGCTCTTTCAAACACCCTGGGCCGCAAAGTCCGTGTCCTTGTCTCCAAAACAGGCGGCACGCTTGAGATGGAATTCTTCGACAAAGAAGACCTTCAGACTCTCGCAAAACAGCTTGACGCAGAATAAAGGAGAATAAAAACAGATGCTCGACATTAAATTTGTCAGGGAAAACCCCGACATTGTAAAAGAAAACATAAAGAAAAAATTCCAGGACGAGAAGCTTCCCCTTGTAGATGAGGTTCTGGCCCTCGACGAAGAACGCCGCCAGACAATAGTCCGCGCCGACGAACTCCGCGCAAACAGAAACCGTATCTCCAAAGAGATCGGAAATCTCATGGCACAGGGCAAAAGGGAAGAGGGCATGGCCTTAAAGGAACAGGTCACAGCCCAGGCAAACGAGCTCGAGGAACTCTCAAAGAAGCAGGACGAGCTCACTGAGAGAGTCACCGAGATTATGATGAGAATACCGAATATAATCGATCCGTCCGTGCCGATAGGAAAGGACGACACTGAAAATGTGGAAGTCGAGCGTTTCGGAGAACCCAAAGTACCCGAATACGAAGTCCCGTACCATGCCGACATAATCGCTTCTTTCGGCGGACTCGACAAAGAGGCGGCCGGCAAGACCAGCGGTGAGGGCTTCTACTACCTGCTCGGAGATGTCGCGAGACTCCACGAGGCAATGATAGCCTATGCCCGCGACTTCATGATAGATGCAGGTTTCACGTACGCCCTTCCTCCGTTTATGATTCACAGCGATGTAGTCAAAGGCGTCATGAGCTTTGCTGAAATGGAAGCCATGATGTACAAGATAGAAGGGGAGGACCTCTTTCTCATCGGCACCTCTGAACACTCCATGATCGGTCGCTTCAAAGGTGAGATGATAAACCGCGAGGAACTTCCCATCACACTCACATCCTACTCTCCCTGCTTCAGAAAAGAAGGCGGTTCCCACGGCCTTGAGGAGCGCGGGCTCTACCGTGTTCATCAGTTCGAGAAGCAGGAAATGATAGTAATCTGCGAGCCCAAAGAGTCAATGGACTGGTACAATAAGATGTGGAAGCTCACAGTTGACTATTTCAGAAGCCTCGACATCCCCGTACGCCAGCTTGAATGCTGCTCGGGCGATCTCGCGGACCTCAAAGTGAAGTCATGCGACGTGGAGGCCTGGTCTCCCCGTCAGCAAAAATACTTTGAGGTCGGCTCATGCTCCAACCTCTCTGACGCGCAGGCGCGCCGTCTCGGCATCCGCGCGAAGGGCGAGGGCGGCAGCTACTACCTTCACACATTAAACAACACCGTAGTCGCCTCGCCGCGCGGCCTCATAGCCCTGCTCGAGAACAACTATCAATCTGACGGCACTGTCCTCATCCCGAAGGCTCTTCAGCCTTATATGGGCGGCACAAGTGTCCTCACTCCCAAAAAATAATTAACTTCAGGGGAGCGAAAACGCTATGAAAAGAATCCTGATCATTATAGTCAATGTACTGATAATGGCTGCTCTTTTAATCTTTGTCGTTCTTTATTCCGCGTATACGAACAGGATAACGACCAAAAGGCAGATTGAACATTTCGAAAATACCACCATCACAATGGAGCATGTCACCGAGAACTATATGACAGGTGAGCAGCATCTGTGTGATGTATGGGCGTATTATATCGACAGCCAGAACATGACCATTGAGGAGGCAATCTCCTATATCCGTGTTTCACATGTTCTGCCGAACACATCCGCGCATATCATATTCAAGGATACCCTGACCGGATTGTCCACGAGGGCAAAGCACGGAGATTCAGATGATTATTACGTATCTTACGAGCGCCTGGGTCTGTTCAATGATTTCAGCTGGATTCACGATCTGGGTGAAGCCATCAATATTTCCCGCGCCTATACAAACCCCGTAAACGGTGAGCAGTCAATTGCCTTCTGCAACTACATCACTCTTGTTGATTCAGAGACCGGCAATCCCAGAGAAGCGGTATTGCTGCGTATAATGCCGCTTTCCGAACTGGAACAAAAATGGGTATTCCCTCAGGAAGAGTTTGAAAACACGGAAATATCCATTATCGATTCAGACGGAAGCTACATCATCAAAGGCCATTCATACAAAAATTCCAGTTTCTTTGAATTTTACAGGTCTTACAACTCCACTGATTCCGCTTCTTCACAGGAACTCTTTAAGAAAATTACTTCTACGACAGGCTCCTTCACCATGCTCAACTCCCGCGGTGAGGAATGTATACTTGCATATACACCGGTTGCCACGACAGGCGGATGGATATTCTTAAGCTTCATGCCTATGACGGACCTGATTGAGAATACCCAGAACTGGATTCTTATCGGTTTTGTTTCCGCGGGTCTCCTTATCCTTCTCATATTTGATGCAGTTGTCATGACTGTTTTCAACAGTAAACTGCAGTCGGTTGCCAGGGAAGCGGAGGCAGCGAACAAGGCAAAGACGGATTTCCTCTCAACGATGTCCCACGATATCCGCACACCGATGAACGCGATAATCGGCCTCACAACAATCGCGGAAAAGAATCTCGGCGATACGGAATCAACAAGGGAACATCTGAGAAAGATTTCCATGGCCAGCAACCACCTGCTGACCCTTATCAATGACATTCTGGATATCTCCAAGGTTGAAAGCGGAAAGCTGAACTTAAGCCCGCTGACCTTCTCTATAGTTGAGACGGTCGAAAACCTGGTGAACATATCACAGCCGATGATAAAGGAAAAGAACATAGAGTTCAATTTCCGCACCGGTCAGATTGAAAAGGAATATTTCTATGCAGATCAGCTCAGGCTGAATCAGATTTACATCAATATACTTTCCAACGCCATAAAATACACCGAGCCCGGCGGACGGGTCAGTGTTGATATGCGCGAGGAGGAGAGCGAAAAACCCGGCTGCGCAAGGCTTATCTACAAGGTCGCGGATTCCGGAATCGGCATGACACCGGAATTCATGGCAACCATGTATACACCGTTTTCACGCCAGACAGACAGCCGCGTAAACAGCATTCAGGGAACCGGACTCGGACTTGCCATAACAAAGCAGATGGTCGACCTTATGGAAGGTACCATTGACTGTCAGAGTGAGCAGGGAAAAGGAACTACATTTACCGTAACCCTGGACCTTCCCGTTGCAGATCGTCAGAGAGAGGATATGGTACTTGATCCGATGGATATCCTCATTGTCGATGACGATGAGATTCTTCTGGAAACAGCGGTAGATACACTGGCCTCTCTCGGTGTAACGGCCGACCATGCCTCCGGCGGAGCGGAAGCCCTCGACATGATCACAAAACGGCACAATGAAGGAAAGGATTACGATGTAGTTATCCTTGACTGGAAGATGCCGGATATTGACGGCGTAGAGACAATTCGCAGAATCCGCACGGAACTGGAGAAAAACACTCCTGTTTTGCTGGTCTCCGCCTATGACTGGTCGGATATTGAAGATAAGGCAAAAGAGGCCGGAGCGAACGGATTTGTAAGCAAGCCGCTGTTCCGCTCAAAACTTTATGATAAAATCAATATGATCCTCGGAAATGAGTCAAAATCCGTTGAGCCGGAAAACGATTATTCCGACCTCCAGGGAGCAAATATTCTCATTGCGGAGGACAATGATATCAACTGGGAGATTATTTCCGCCATGCTCGGTATGTTCGGAATCACGACAGAACGCGCTGAAAACGGACGCATCTGTGTTGATAAACTCACCGAGGCAGAAGAGGGAAGTTACGACCTTGTATTTATGGATTTGCAAATGCCTGAAATGAACGGCCTTGAGGCCACGAAGATCATCAGGGAACTCGATGATCCGTGGGCTTCCTCAATACCCATCATCGCCATGACGGCAAACGCGTTCTCGGAGAACGTGACTGAATGTATGGAAGCCGGCATGAACGGACATATTGCAAAACCTATAGATATTAAACTCGTCATTAAAGAAATTCGCAGAATCAAGGAGGAAAGAACATGAAAAAACTGCTCTGTGCCATTCTTGTCGTTTGCATGTTTGCAACACTGACAGCCTGTACCAAAGCACCGCAGGAAGATCCCGTCGTCGAAACAGGTTTCGTTCCGGCTCTCGACACGGCGACAGACTGCAACATCACAATTGTCGGAAGCTACGACAACTTTGAGGCCCTGGAAGCTGAATTTGACCGTTTCAACGAGTACTACCCGAATGTTCAGCTGAGTTATGTAAAGCTGGATGACTATAATAATGTACTCGGCACGGTCCTCGAAAGTAACGACAAACCCAACATTTTCTTCTCCTACACATGGATGATAGACAACGAGCAGTACGATTCGGTAATTGCCAATATGGAGGATCTTTCAGACCCTGCATTAAAGCTCAACCTGGACTGCATACGCCCCGGCCTTGTCAACAAGGATGCTGACGGCCGCATAATGCTGGTTCCCGTTTTCTCAAGAACCTACGGTATGCTTGTAAACGACGACCTGTTTGAAAAAGAGGGAATAAGCGTACCAACAACCTTAAAGGAACTCAAAGCAGCATGCAAAGCCTTCAGCGACAAAGGTTATGCCAGCCCCATGATGGGTTACAGCCTCGATTCATCCAGCAGTATCATGAATACGATTGCCTATCCGCTGTTTGCTGCAACTCTTGCCGATAATCCGAAGGCTGTAGAACTTGCAGCCAAGATGGATCCTGCAGCCGGAAAATACACACGCTCCGCACTTGAAGTTGTGGATGACTTAATGAAGAACGGCTGTATTAATCTTGAAGAGTGCAATAAGATTGAGGACAACTATAACCAGGTTATACTTCGTTTCTTTGAAGGCGACGTACCTATGATGGTCTGCGCGGGCGATGCAGTGTCCGGCACAAAGAAGCGTGAGAGCCAGTCCGAGGCATTCACGAAGTCACCCTTCAATTACTCATTTGCCCCGATTCCCGTGACAGATGAAGGCGGATACTTTATTGACAGCCCTTCAATTGAGTTCTCAGTCAATAAAAACTGCGACAACCTTGATATGACAAACGAATTCATGCGCTTCCTTATCAATGAGGAGGAACTGAATGCGATGTCTTCAATAAAGCGTCTTCTGACCCCCACAACCGCTCTGTCACTTGACTCAATTTTCGCTCCTTTCAGCAAGGTGCCTTCAGATAGGATTCTGTCCCCTGAAGTAATCGGCATTACTGATCCCATCACAATACAGCTTCGAATGGCTGCATTTGCTGTCGGAACAGGTACACTCACCATAGACGAAGCTGTTGAAAAATACGGAAGCTTTGAATAAACCGCAGAAAAACGAATAAAAAAACCCGCTCCGGATTCGGAGCGGGTCTTTTTTATTCTTCGGTTGTTTCTGCCGCCTTCGGTAAAATCTTACCGTAGCGTACACCCTCGGCGTCTGCACGCGGCGCCCTGTCGGGAGCCTCTACGCGCTGTGACTCACGCGGTGCTCTGTCACGGCTGCGTCCGCCGCCGCGGTTATTACCGTATGACTTCCTGGGACTTGATGCCTTGGCACCTTCCTCAAGAGCCACGATAACCTTTCTGTCGGCATCTGAGCCTACCGAATAGGATGTGACATCCGGGATATTCATTATCTCAGTATGAATAATCCTGCGTTCAAACGGATTCATCGGATCAAGCGCTATGCTTCTGCCGTATTTCTTAACCTTGCCTGCGGTACGTCTTGCGATGTCCTTGAGTGTGGCTTCGCGCTTTTCTCTGTAGTTGCCTACATTTACCGATACTTTCTGGAAATCATCGCCCTTTGCCTTATTGGCAACGAGTCTTACCAGATACTGAATGGAATCGAGAGTCTCTCCGCGTCTACCTATGAGAAGACTGTAATCCTCTTCGCTCGTGATACTGAAGATAAAGTCCTTATCACGTCTTTTTACTTCAACCTTTGTGCCTTCCACACCTATTCCGGCAATGATGGTACCGAGGTAATCATAAGCTTTCTTTACGTTCTCCGGGCAGTCCTTGATGTCAACGGGCTCTGCCGGCTCCTCCTTTACCTCTGCTTCTTCGGTGGGCTGTTTCTCGGCTTTTTCTGTCTTCTGTGTACGTTTCTTGTCATTCTTCTTTGCCGGTGCGCTCTTCTTAGACGGTTTCTCGTCAGGGGCCTCATAGAAAGCACGTACCTCAGCCTGTTTTCCTCCGAAAAGGCCTAATACCTTTTTCTCGGGGAGTGAGATAACTTCAAACTGTATGTCTGCTTTCTCGGGGGCATTGAGTGCGAGAACCGCGGCCTGCTGTGCCTCTTCAATTGTGGCACCGGTAGCTTTAGCCTCTTTAATCATTTTTACCTCCAAAATATAAAACCGCCGGTCTTTCGGTAGACTGAAAAAGCGGCGGTTTAGGTTTCACTTTTTTATTCAGATTTTCCGGAAAGGAGAGCCGTGTTTTCTTTTACGGCTGCCTCTCTTGCGCGTCTCTCTATGGACTCGTCAATCATCATCTTGGCGATAACGCGCTTCGGTTCGTATATCTTATTCAGTATCAGCATCTGAACAAGACCGAGTACACTGTTGAGTGCCCAGTAAATACCAATACCTATAGGGAAGGAATAACCGAGCCAGAGTGACATAAACGGCATGAACAGGAACATACATCCCATGGTCATGTTGTTTGCAGCATCAGGCGTTGTCTGTCTCTGTCTGATGAAACTGTATACCGATGTAGCCATCGCGGCAAGGAAAGCCGCAACGGGAACAAGTGCATAAACTGACTTCCAGCCGTACATGGACGGTGTATCACCGAGGTTTAAGCCGAAAGCAGTGAAGTTGAAGCTCTCAAGCTTTGTCCAGACGTCTGCAGAAAGGTCAGGAAGAGCTGCCTTGAGCTCTTCGATATGTGAAAGCACACCAATCTCATTGAGTCTGATGTTCCTTGAATTTGCAAGCATCGGTGCGACCGCTTCTGAAAGGACCGAAATAGTTTCTTTGTCGAGTCTGATGATGTAGGAGAGGGGCTTGTAAATGGCTCCGTAAAGACCCATGATGATAGGGAACTGAATGAGCAGGGTACCGCAACCTGACGTCATTGAGCCGTAGCCCTCTTTTTCGTAAAATGCCTGGATTTCCTGATTGATCTTCTGCTGATCTCCGGCATACTTCTGCCTGATTTTATCGATTTTTGCGCGTGTTCTGTGCGTTTTTGCCTGGTTCTTCTGTGTTGTGACCGTGCTCGGAATGAGAATGAGCTTTGCGATCAATGTAAATGCTATAAGCGCAAGGGCATAGTTTCCGCCGCAGAGCTTATAGAGAAACCAGAGAATCCATCCGAAAGGATAGGAAAAAATGTCGTAAATAAAGTTCATTACTTAACCTTCTTTTCAGGTACGGGATCGTAGCCGCCGGATGTCAGCGGACTGCAACGTATAATTCTCCACAGGGTCAGGAGTGAACCTTTAAGTGGCCCGAACCGCTCAATGGCAATCAAGCCGTACTCAGAGCAAGTAGGATAAAACTTGCACATTCTGGGGAGTTTCGGCGAGATATGCTTTCTGTAGAATTTGATAATTCCGATGAGTATTTCAGTCATTGCTCTTTTTTTTGATTACGCCGGCTTCAACAAGCTGCCCGATCATAATCTTCTCAAGGGTCGTGCTCTTTCTGAGTCGTGTTTTTGTTCTGCAGACAAAGACGAAATCGTATCCCTGCAGACTTTCCGCATATTCTTTATAGACTGCGGCGAAGGCAGCACGTACTTTCCTTCGTGATGTGTTGCGCTGAACAGCGTTTCCGATTTTCTTACTTGATGTAATGCCTACACGACAAATTCCCGCACGGTTTTTCAATACATATGTAGCCAGTGCAGGATTTGTGTAGGATGCCCCTCTTTTGTAGAGGCGGCGAAAATCGGTATTCTGATTTAAAACAACTACTCCGGACAAATTTTGTTC
>CAMYWC010000014.1:0-9127 GCA_947302545.1 uncultured Clostridia bacterium
GCGAATATTCTCGAACTCTTCAGGGGCCCCACATGCGCTTTCAAGGATATGGCGCTTCAGCTCCTGCCTTATCTCCTGACGACTGCGTCAAAGCGCGCGGCACCGGACAAGGAGACGGTCATACTCGTCGCGACTTCCGGTGACACCGGCAAGGCCGCGCTCGAGGGCTTTAAGGACGTGCCGCATACGCGCATACTCGTCTTTTATCCCGTCGAGGGCGTCAGCGCCATGCAGAAGCGCCAGATGCAGACACAGGAGGGCGCAAACGTCGGCGTCTGCGCCATAAAGGGCAACTTCGATGACGCCCAGACAGGCGTAAAGAAGATCTTCACGGACAAGGCCGTCTCGGCAAAACTCGCCGAAAACGGCATGATGTTCTCATCCGCAAACTCAATCAACTGGGGACGTCTTGTCCCGCAGGTTGTTTACTACTGCAGTGCATACTGCGACATGGTAGAGCAGGGCAGAATAGCTCTCGGCGATCAGATAAATGTCGTTGTCCCGACGGGCAACTTCGGCAACATTCTCGCGGCTTACTACGCGAAACAGATGGGCATACCCATCAAGACCCTCATCTGTGCCTCCAACTCAAACAACGTACTTACCGATTTCCTGACCACGGGCACATATGACAGGAACCGTAAGTTCTACACCACGACATCACCGTCCATGGACATTCTCATCTCCTCAAACCTGGAGAGACTTCTCTTCCATCTCTCGGTGAATGACGATGCGGAAATCCGTGAATATATGGATTCTCTTTCAAAGACAGGCAAGTACACCGTCTCAGACGATATCTTCGAGGCCATAAGGGCCGACTTCAAAGCCGGCTTCGCCACGGAAGAGGAGGACGCCGCCGCGATAAAGGCGTCTTTCGACCTCGGCTATCTGCCTGACACACATACTGCCGTGGCCATTGAAGTCTACAACAAACTCGCCGACGGCACGCCCACGGTGATTGCCGCGACGGCGTCACCTTATAAGTTCCCGAAGGCCGTACTTGCGGCGATTCTCGGCGAAGCGCCGCAGATAGACGAATTTGACATGAGTGACGAACTCTCAAAGGTTACCGGAACAAAGATCCCCGCGCCGCTCGCAGGTCTTCGCGACAGGCCGGTGCGCTTTGACTCGGTATCCGAGATATCTGAAATGGAGCAGCGTGTATACGACATGCTCGGAATCTGACGAGGTTTTTTAAATGGCTCTTTTCGCTATAGGCGACACGCATCTGTCCTTCTCCGTCTCAAAGCCGATGGATATCTTCGGCGGATGGCAGGACTATGTCGAGCGCCTTGAGAAAAACTGGACAGGAATTGTCGGACCGGATGACACCGTTGTCATACCGGGCGATATCTCCTGGGCCATGAATCTCGAAGAGGCGAAGAAGGACCTTGAATTTCTGGATTCGCTTCCCGGCAAAAAGATAATAGGGAAGGGAAATCACGACTACTGGTGGCCGACAATGGCCAAAATTGACGCTTTTGTAAAGGAAAATAACTTTACATCTCTAAACTTTTTGTACAATAACGCGTATGCTGCGGAGGGTTTTGCCGTCTGCGGCTCGCGCGGCTGGTTCTTTGACGACGATACGCCGCAGTCGGAACTTGTCATAAAGCGCGAATGCGGCCGCATTCGCACCTCCCTGGAGGCGGCGTTCGCCCTCGGGCTCCCGCCAATCCTGTTCCTGCACTATCCTCCGATTACTCAGGACAGGATCTGTGAACCGATAATGGAGGTAATTACATCGTCCGGGGCAAAGAGGTGCTTCTACGCGCACCTCCACGGAAATGCCATAAACTACGCTTTCCGCGGTAACTTCGAAGGTGTGGCTTTCGACCTTGTATCGGCCGATTCACTCGAGTTTGTGCCGAAACTCATAGTCGCGTAAATTTTAGGTGGAAAAAACAGAATCATTCTGTTATAATTATTAGGCTTTTATATTGAATCAATTATATAGTTCCAAAAGGAGAGGCTTTAAAATGGCTTTAAATTCAGCAAAAGAGATTGAGACCAACGTCCATGAACTTGAGATAGGCGTTGACGCAAAAACCTGGGAGGACGCTATTGACCAGGCTTACGAGAAGAATAAGAAGAACCTTCAGCTCCCCGGCTTCCGCAAGGGTAAGGCTCCGAAGGCCATGATTTTCAAGCAGTACGGCAAAGAGGCCTTCTACAATGACGCCATTGACATCGTTTTCCCTGACGCTGTCGATGCAGCTGTAGAGGAAGCAGGTCTCGAACTCGTTGACCAGCCCTATGACGGCGCAGTCAAGGAGATAAACGAGAACGGCATCACATTCACAATCAAGGTAACCGTAAAGCCGGATGTCAAAGTCGGCAAGTACAAGGGACTCAAAGTTTCCTGCTGCCCGTACGATGTAAGTGATGAAGAGGTAGAGGCTCAGCTCAACATGATGCGCGAGCGTTCCGCCCGTTTCGTCGAGGTTGACCGCAAGGCCAAGGACGGCGACATGACAATCATCGACTTCTGCGGCACCGTTGACGGTGTTGAGTTCGAAGGCGGCAAGGCTGAGGAGTATGAGCTTGAACTCGGTTCAGGTTCCTTCATCCCGGGCTTTGAGGAGCAGGTTGTCGGCCATAAGGCAGGCGAGGAGTTCGATGTCAACGTAACCTTCCCCGAGGAGTATGTTGAGAATCTCGCCGGCAAGGACGCCGTATTCGCAATCAAACTTCATTCAGTAAAAGAGAAGGAACTCCCTGAGCTCGATGACGAGTTTGCAAAGGATGTTTCCGAATTCGATACACTTGACGAACTTAAGGCCGACACAAAGAAGAGCCTTGAGGAGCACAAGAAAGAGCACTCAGACCAGGAAGTTGAGGATGGTCTTGCAACAGAGCTTGCAGCTATCGTTGAGGGTGAGATCCCCGAAGTCATGTATGAGCACGAGATTGACGATGCCATCCAGAACTTCGCTTACCAGATTCAGCAGGCAGGTATGGACCCCGACACTTACCTTCAGTACACAGGCATGACAATCGAAGATCTCCGCGCCCAGTTCAGAGAGCGCGCAGAGACACAGGTCAAGTGCAGACTTGCTCTCGACAAGATTGCCGAGCTTGAAAAGGTCGAGGTAACCGATGACGACATCAAGGCCCGCTATGACGAGATGGCCAAGATGTACGAGGTTGAACTCTCAGTTGTTGAGAACGCCTTCCCGAAAGAGCAGATGGCGAAGGACCTCAAGGGCGATCACGACCACGACCATGCCGAGAAAAAGGCACCGGCAAAGAAGGCTGCCCCGAAGAAAGCCCCTGCAAAGAAGTCGGCTGCCAAAAAGGAAGATAAAGAATAATCAACAGGCGACGGGGGCAACGCCTCACGTCGCCGTTTTATTTTCACGGAGGTAAAAGATATGCCATTAGTACCTTATGTTATTGAACAGACTAACAGAGGCGAGCGTCAGTATGACATCTATTCCCGCCTTCTTGAGGACCGCATTATAGTTTTGTCCGACCAGGTAAATGACCAGACAGCGAGCCTTGTCGTAGCCCAGCTTCTCTACCTTGAGAGCCAGGACGCTGAGAAGGATATCAGCCTCTACATCAACAGCCCGGGCGGATCAATCTCATCCGGCTTCGCCATCTATGACACAATGAACTACATCAAGTGCGATGTATCGACCATCTGTGTCGGCATGGCTGCCTCGATGGGCGCCTTCCTGCTTTCGGCAGGCGCAAAGGGCAAGCGCTTCGCGCTTCCCAACTCAGAGATACTTATTCACCAGCCGCTCATCGGCGGTGATCACGGCGTAACGGGTCAGGCGACCGAGATCAAAATCGTTGCCGACAACATTATCAAGACCCGTGAAAAGCTCAACAGAATTCTTGCCGAGAACACCGGTAAGTCAATTGAGCAGGTTGCACTCGACACCGAGCGTGACAACTATATGACCGCTGAGGAGGCCCTTGAGTATGGCCTCATCGACAAGGTTATAACTAAGAGATAAGGGGTGTTGCCCTGTGGCAAAAACGAATGACCCGAAACAGATACGCTGCGCATTCTGCGGCCGTACCCAGGATGAGGTCTATAAACTCATCGCCGGTCCGGGCGTCTACATCTGCGACGAGTGTGTTGAACTCTGTGCAGATGCACTGACCGAGGACAGCGCGCCGAAGACGAAGGCCTCGATGCCTTCGACCGGAAAGCCCCTGCCGAAGCCGACCGAGATCAAAGCGGTACTCGACGAGTATGTAATCGGCCAGGAACAGGCGAAGGTGGCGCTTTCCGTCGCAGTTTACAATCACTATAAAAGAATCTTCTACGGCGACGAGGTCGGCGTGGAACTTCAGAAGAGCAACGTGCTCCTGCTCGGCCCTACGGGCGTGGGCAAGACCCTGCTTGCCCAGACACTCGCGCGTATGCTCGATGTACCGTTCGCTATAGCTGACGCCACGACTCTCACTGAGGCCGGTTATGTCGGTGAAGACGTTGAGAATATTCTTCTCCGTCTCATCCAGGCTGCCGACTATGACGTTGAGCGTGCTGAACGCGGCATCATTTACGTCGACGAGATAGACAAGATAGGCAGGAAGTCCGAGAACCCCTCAATTACCCGTGACGTTTCGGGCGAGGGCGTTCAGCAGGCGCTTCTCAAAATACTTGAAGGCACCGTCTCAAATGTTCCGCCGCAGGGTGGCAGAAAGCACCCTCAGCAGGAGTTTATCCAGGTCAACACCAAGGATATCCTCTTTATCTGCGGCGGCGCTTTCGACGGCATAGAGAAAATCGTCGAGAAGCGCGTGGGCCAGGGCTCAATGGGCTTCGGTGCCGACATCAAGACAAAGAAGGAGATGGACCTCTCCGAGGCCATGTCCCTCGTCATTCCGCAGGACCTCGTAAAATACGGTCTCATCCCCGAGATAGTCGGACGTATTCCGGTAATAACCGCCCTCTCCGACCTCGATGAGGATGCCCTTGTACGCATTCTGAAGGAGCCCAAGAACTCCCTTCTCAAGCAGTATCAGGAGCTCTTCAAGATGGACGGCGTGGAACTCGAGTTTGAAGACGACGCTCTCGTCGCCATGGCGAAGCAGACACTCGAGAAGAAGACCGGTGCCCGCGGACTCCGCGGTGTCATGGAGAATATTCTCCAGCCGGTGATGTTTACATCGCCCTCTGACACCAAGGTAGAAAAGATAATCATAACGAAGAAATGCGTTGACGGAGAAGAGGAACCGAAGGTTATTCGCAACGCGAATAAAAAGGC
The DNA here is from genome assembly GCA_947302545.1 of uncultured Clostridia bacterium. Classification (GTDB taxonomy): domain Bacteria; phylum Bacillota; class Clostridia; order Oscillospirales; family Acutalibacteraceae; genus UBA1227. Next base: position 5,229 of record CAMYWC010000014.1, read on the forward strand.
TCCGGAGCCGCTTCTTATCAAAGGCTCCGATAACGGCTCCAGGAAACGCGCCTAAGGATTAATATGGAAGAAAACATGCAACTTGTACCTACCGTCGCTCTGCGCGGACTCGTTGTATTTCCGGGCATGGTGCTCCACTTTGACGCGGGACGTGAAAAGTCCATAAACGCGGTACGTGAGGCCATGGAGACCGGTGATGACCTTTTCCTGGTCGCACAGCGCGACACGGCTACGGAGGACCCCACATTTGCGGATGTCTACAAGATGGGCGTCCTTGCCAAGGTCCGCCAGATAATAGGTATTCCCGAATCAAACAGTATAAGAGTAATAGTTGAAGGCATTTGTCGAGCCAGCGTCAAGCGCGGCGTGGAGGACGACAAATGTCTTTACGCGCTTGTCGAGAGAAAACCCGAAAAGGGCTTTGCGAAAAACCGCAAGGAGTACGCAGAGGCTCTCGTCCGCAAGACAAGGGAAATCTTCGACAGCTATGCGCGTTTTACTCCGAAGATGTCTCCGGACGTCATGCTCCGTGTAATTGCCGATGACAAACCCGGAGCAATTGCCGACTACATCGCTTCCGTCATAGCCATCCCGTATACGGAGAAGCAGAAGATACTCGATGAGACTCATCCCATTACGCGTCTTGAAAAGATGTGTGAGACCCTGACCTCTGAAATTCAGATGATGGAACTTGAGGACAAGATTGCCGCCAAGGTCGAGCAGGCCGTTGACGACAATCAGCGTGAGTACTACCTGCGCGAGCAGATAAGGGCTCTTTCCGAGGAACTCGACGGTGCGGATTCGGCAGACGAGATAGAGGAGTACAAGCAGAAGATAAACTCAATTGAGCATATAAGTTCCAAGTCCCGTGAGAAACTCCTCAAGGAGTGTTCCCGTCTCCAGAAGATGGGCAACGGCTCTCCCGCTGAGGCGACTGTCTCAAGAAACTATCTTGATACGGTAATTAATCTCCCCTGGGACAAGGAGACAAAGGATAAACTCGACCTCAAACACGCGAGGAAGGTCCTTGATGCGGACCACTACGGCCTCGACGCCGTAAAGGACCGCATAATCGAGCTCCTCGCCGTGCGCAGGCTCAATCCCGACATCAAGGGACAGATTATCTGTCTTGCAGGCCCTCCGGGCGTGGGCAAGACATCGATTGCCAAGTCCCTTGCCGATGCCATGGGCAGGAGCGATGCGCGCGTGTCGCTCGGCGGCATTCACGACGAGGCCGAGATCCGCGGCCATCGCCGGACATACATAGGCTCAATGCCCGGCCGCGTCATGGCCGCGATAGCGGATGCGGGCACCCGCAATCCGCTCATCCTCTTTGACGAGATTGACAAGCTTGCCGCCGACATAAAAGGCGACCCCGCCTCGGCGATGCTTGAGGTTTTGGACCCTGAGCAGAACAAGGCTTTTGTTGACCACTTTATAGAGATACCGTTTGACCTCTCAAACGTCCTGTTTATAACAACTGCGAACGATAAGGGCAATATTCCGACCCCTCTTCTTGACAGGATGGAAGTAATAGACCTTTACAGCTACACCGCTGAGGAGAAATTCCACATAGCGAAGAGGCATCTGGTACCCAAGGCACTCGCAAGACACGGTATAGACAAGAAACAGCTCAAAATCTCAGATTCCGCCATAAACGAGCTCATTTCCTCATACACGAGGGAGGCCGGCGTGAGAAATCTTGAGCGTGAGATAAACAATATCTGCAGAAAGACGGCCCTTGAGATAGTTTCGAAAAAGGGTTATTCAACCACTGTTTACGCCAAGGACCTCAAAGACCTCCTCGGTGCTCCGAAGTACAAGGAGAAGGTAAAACTCAGGGACGAAGTCGGTGTGGTAAACGGCCTTGCATGGACTGCCGTAGGCGGTGAAATGCTCAAGGTTGAGACAGCCGTCATGCCCGGCAAGGGCAATGTCGAGCTCACCGGCTCGCTCGGCGACGTCATGAAGGAGTCCGCAAAGGCTGCTGTCAGCTTCCTGAGAGCAAACACGAAGAAGTACGGCATTGCGCCTGATTTCTATAAAGAGAACGATATTCACATCCATGTGCCCGAGGGCGCCGTGCCGAAAGACGGACCGTCAGCGGGCGTGACGATGGCTACGTCACTTCTCTCCGCGCTGACGGGCAGAAAAGTGAACGGCCACGTCGCCATGACGGGCGAGATAAGCCTGACGGGCAACGTTATGCCCATAGGCGGCCTGAGGGAGAAGACGATGGCGGCCTACAAGGCCGGCATAAAGACCGTCGTTATCCCGAAGGAGAACATGCCCGACCTCGACGATGTCGTCGATGTCGTAAAGAAGAACATTGAGTTTGTCCCCGCGGCAAAACTCGACGATGTTTTCAAGGTGGCTCTTTTATGAACTGGAACAACGTAAACTATGAACTCTCCGCAGGAAAGTTCGAACAGCTTCCGAAGTGTACGATGCCCGAGATAGTTTTCTCGGGCCGTTCCAATGTAGGCAAGTCGTCGCTGATAAACAAACTGCTGAACAGAAAAAATCTCGCCCGCGTGAGCTCACAGCCGGGCAAGACAATCACAATCAATTTCTATAAGGCGGATACGGCCAGACTTGTTGACCTGCCCGGATACGGCTACGCGAAGCACGGCTTTGACGAGCGCAACAGGTGGGGCCAGATGATAGAGCAGTACTTTCAGTCGGACCGCGATATAAGGCTTGTCGTAGAGCTTGTAGACATGCGTCACAAGCCGACACAGGACGATCTTGTAATGCTCGATTTCCTTTATCAGACGGGCACGCCTTTCATTGTCGCCCTGACTAAATCCGATAAGATCAACAAGACCGAATACACCGGAAATCTCGCAATGCACAACGAGATGCTTGCTGAGTTTGAACCAATAGCAATAGTGCCTTTCTCAGCAGTAAAAGGCGAGGGTACGGACGATGTAAAAGCCCTTATAGATGAGGCTATATTGTCAAGATAACTAAAATCTCCGCCTATCCTTGGGCACTTTAACACTTTACTATGTGATTATCTCGTGTTAAAGTGTTAAAGCGGAGGTGTTATTCATGGCCATGAAAGGCATAAATGACGAAAACATCAATTTCCTTTACGACTGTATACTTGAACTCAAGGATAAAGAAGAGGTCTCAAAGTTCTTTGAGGACCTCTGCACAGTTAATGAACTTAAGTCTCTCTCTCAGAGACTTGTAGTGGCGAAGATGCTCACTCAGCACTGCGTCTATTCCGACATAGTTGCGAAGACAGGAGCTTCAACGGCCACAATTTCACGCGTCAACCGTTCACTCGCATACGGAGCGGGCGGATACGACGACATATTTGAAAGACTCGATAAGAAGGCAAAGAAATAATGAGCAGGGTTGTACGAATGATTTCGGTCTCCGGAGAACTGACGGTAATCGCCATCGATTCCACCGACATTGTCCGCGAGGCTCACAGAATTCATAATACAACCAATGTATGTTCAGCCGCTTTGGGACGTCTGCTCACCGCAGCGTCACTCATGGGCGCCACCTTGAAGGGCGAGGATAACTCCGTTACCCTGCGCCTCAACGGTGACGGACCTGCCGGCGTCGTGATTGCCGTATCAGACTTTGAGGGAAACGTGCGTGGGTATATTTCTGACCCACGCGTTTCTTTGCCCTTGAACGGACACGGCAAGCTGGACGTCGCCGGCGCAGTGGGCAGGACCGGAAGCCTCACCGTAATGAAGGATCTCGGTCTGAAGGAGCCATACGTTGGTCAGGTACCTATAGTCTCCGGCGAAATCGCCGAAGACCTGACCAGCTATTTCGCGATCTCCGAGCAGCTGCCCTCGGTCTGTGCCCTCGGCGTGCTCTGCGCCCCTCAGACCGAAGAAATAATAACGGCGGGAGGCTTCATCATCCAGCTC
>CAMYWC010000015.1:0-8677 GCA_947302545.1 uncultured Clostridia bacterium
CGATGAAGAAATTCATTTCATGGAACGTAAACGGGCTTCGCGCCTGCGTCGGCAAGAACTTTCTTGAGGACTTCAAAGCCCTCGACGCCGACGCCTTCTGCCTGCAGGAGACAAAGCTTCAGGAGGGGCAGATCGACCTCGATCTGCCGGGCTATTTCCAGTACTGGAACTATGCGGAAAAGAAGGGTTACTCCGGCACAGCCATCTTCACAAAGGAAGAACCCCTCGCCGTGACGCTCGGCATAGGCTCGCCCGAGCACGACTGCGAGGGCCGCGCCATAACCCTGGAGTATGACAGCTACTATCTGATAACCTTCTATGTGCCGAACGCCCAGGACGGCTTGAAGCGCATTGATTACCGCATGGCCTGGGAGGATAAGGTTCGCGAATATGTCGGAAAACTCGCGAAGAAGAAACCCGTTATAATCTGCGGCGATTTAAACGTCGCCCATGAGGAGATAGACCTTAAGAATCCGAAGACAAACATAGGAAACGCGGGTTTCTCATATGAGGAGCGCGGAAAGTTCTCGGAACTTCTTGATTCGGGATTTGTCGATTCCTACAGATATCTCTACCCTGAAAAAATCGAGTACTCATGGTGGTCCTACAGGTTCAATGCCAGGGCCAACAACACGGGATGGCGCATCGACTACTTCGTTGTCTCCGACAATGCCAAGGACAAGATCCGTGACGCAAAAATCCACACGGACATTTTCGGCAGCGACCACTGCCCCGTCGAACTCGACATTGATATTTAATTCAGGACACTCATCTTTGAATATATTTTTAAGTGTGATATAATTCTTTTATATACTGTTTTAAGGGAGGATTGTTATGGAGCGCCTCAAGAACCTGTTTATTGCCCTTTTCGGAAATCAGCTCCCGCTCCGCGAACGTTTCTTTAACATCGCCAGCCTCGGCGGTGCCGCCGGCACTGTCCTTGCCACACTGGCATCCGGTATCTCAATAAAACGCGTCTCCGCGGCTCAGGGTGTCGGTTTCTGGGAATTCGGCGCGCCCGGTATGATTGCGTGCTTCACGACTATTGTTTTCTTCCTGCTCACATTTGCAATCTACCACATATCAAAGAATCTTAAATTCTCAATCATACTCTGCCTCGTGGGACTGAATTTTGTGCTCTTCCCCGCCCTTCATCTCACAGTCGGCGGTATATCGAGCGGCATGCCCATTTACTTTGTCATGGGTATCATATTCACGGTTTTAATGCTGGACACCAAGCCGATGATTATAATGTGCACGCTGGAAGCCATATGGTACGGTCTCCTGTTCTTCCTGACATCAAGATATGCGGAAGAACTCAATGACACCTACTTCCTTATGCCCGAATGGGCAATGTATCTCGACCAGGCGATGGACTTCTTCACTGTCGCGATATCCACATCCGTCCTGGTTAAAATCCTCTCACTCTGCTTTGAATGGCAGCAGAATCGCACAAACGAACTCTTGAAACAGCTTGAGGAACTCTCCGTAAAAGACCCGCTCTCGGGCGCATACAACAGAAGATTCCTCTTAAAGTACATTGAATCCGGTCTAGAAAAGCACAAGGAGACAGGTGCACCTCTGTCGATAATCATGTTTGATATCGATAAGTTCAAGCGCGTAAACGATGACTACGGACACCTTGTCGGCGACGATGTCATAAAGGGCTTTGCCCGGGTTCTTCTCGCCAGCTGCCGCAACTACGATGTAGTTGCCCGCTACGGCGGAGAGGAATTCCTTCTCGTCATGCCGGGCGCGTCAGAGGAAACCGCCTACGCGCGCGCAGAACAGATCCGCACAAAGGTTGAGGCCTCAAGTTTCTCGGATGAAATAGACAGGCCCGTCACGGTCAGCGGCGGCGTTGCCGGCTTTGTAGCCTCATACAGGAACGTTGAGGAATTCATAGCCGCCGCCGATGAACATCTCTACACTGCAAAAGAGACAGGAAGAAACAAAATAATCTGGAAAGGTTCCGAAGACAAGGGAGAGAGTAAATCTTGAGAGAAAAACTTGCGGAAGTAAAAGAGAAATACTTCGGGGAACAGGTCCCCACAAAGCGCAAATTCTTTCATTTCATCTGCGTCGGCGCACCTATTTTTTCCTTCATGGCAACAATGGCAAATGTTATAAGCGGTACTGTCCGCGGAGACAATTCACCCACGGGATTCTGGGCCTGCCTCCTCTGCACGGTACTCTGCTTTGCCATCTATCCCATATCAAAGCACTTCAAAAACTTTGATTTGTTCATATGCCTTATGGCCTTAGGCCTGAATACAATCGTATTCCCGCTTCTGTACTTCACGGTCGGCGGAATAGACAGCAGCATGAGCATATTCTTCGTAATCGGTATTGTCTTCTCCGCTCTCCTGCTGGACAACCGTAAAACCGCTTTTGCGGTAGTTGTTACATCGTTCATATGGTATGCGGTGATTATGTTCATCGATTATAAGTACTTTATTTCCGAGAGATTTTCGGTCCTCGACAGAAGGATGGAATTTGTCGATACATTTCTCGACTTCCTCATAGTTTCCTCCTGTATTGCGGTACTTGTCAAAATGCTGGCAGTGAACTTTGAACGCCAGCAGGTCAAGACGGACAAACTGCTTGTACAGATGGAGGACCTCTCCGTAAAAGACCCTCTTACAGGCGCATACAACAGACGTTTTCTCATACGCTATCTCGACTCGAGCATGAAATCCGCCTCTGACGACAGCAAGAACATCGCCATTGTAATGTTCGATATAGACAAGTTCAAACGCATAAACGACGACTACGGCCATCTGGTCGGAGACGAGGTTATAAAGGCCCTCTCGAACGTGCTTATGTCGTCCTGCAGGGACTACGACATAGTCTCCCGTTACGGCGGCGAGGAATTCCTGCTTGTGCTTCCCGGCGCGACAGAGGAGATTGCGTATAACCGCGCAAACCAGATACGCGAGAAATTCGGATCCATGAAAATCTCCTCCGAGATTGACCGTCCCGTAACCATCAGCGGCGGTGTCGCGGAACTCACATCTTCCATGAAGGCACCGGATGACTTCATCAAGATTGCCGATGACAACCTCTACAAGGCGAAGGAAACGGGCCGAAACAGAATAATAAGTCAGAATTTCAATTCAGCTGAATAAAGATAAAAAAAGAGCGGTGTCGCAAAAGCGACACCGCTTGTTTTATTCTGTCTTGTCCTCAGGAGCCGGAATCGGTTCTTCGGGAACCGGTTCGGGTTCAGCTTCGGCTCGGGCTCAGGTTCAGGAACAGGCTCAGGCTCAGGAGCAGGCTCAGGCTCAGGAGCAGGCTCAGGCTCAGGAGCAGGCTCGGGTTCAGGAGCAGGTTCGGGCTCATGAACGGGCTCGGGCTCAGGAACAGGCTCGGGGGCCGGCTCCGGCTCATCCACAGCGAGATCTTCCTCTGTAAGGCCTCTGTTGGACTCAGGGTCCTCCGCAATGTTGGTCTTTAAGGACTCATCATTCTCAGTGGGTATCTCGCTCTTGAAGGTCCTCTTGAAGCGTTCAAAGCGGCGCTTCTTTGTGCGGGCCTTATTGAGATAACGAAGTGTCAGCAGGACAGAAGCGACAACGAATATGACACCGGCAACCACAAGAAGAACAATAAGCCATGTGGGAAGAGTGGTCCTCTCGTTGCCTGTGGCTATTACAAGGCCGTCCAGACTCTCCTGGATATGGTAACGGGCAGTGTCTATCTCATCGAGGGCAATACAACCCTTGGAGGTCACTGCAATTGCTTCCTCAAGGGAAGCGTCAAGCGTTTTGACGGAGGCCTCGGTATAGATAACCCTCTCTATTCCCTGCGCCCTTGTGATGAGCGATGTGAGCTCCGTACGATATGTCTCTATTTCATTTAAATAGTTTGCAAGTTCACGGGGATAATCGGTCTCAATGACGGAGAATCCGCGTTCAATGAGGTCTGACCAGGCTGCCTGACGGTCCTCACGGCCGCCGCAGAGGTCCTCCTTTGTCGTGCTGACGAAGGCGCGGCCCACACCGGCGAATTTATCAAGTACGGGGTACTTGAAAACCGATGAGCCGGACTTTCTGCCGCCGAGTTCAACCATGAACGCTCCCGCGTTTAAGGCATCCGTGACATAGGTCTTGGCAGAGCCGTCATCCTTGTCCGAATTGAAGCTCGCGGCGACACGGCATGCCGAATTGCCGTACTTCGCGGTGAAGGCGGAGATTTCATCGACATTCTTCGCACCGCGAAGGATGAGCATGTCGGCGCACTCCTTCTCAGCCGCGAGTTTGTTTATCTCCTCTGCATACTTCCAGCCGTTGTTTATCATTATCATGGCCTTGCCGTCGGCTGCGGCTATGGCGTCAAGGAGAGAGGCTACCTTGTACTCGGTAGGCTCGGCAGTACTGCCGCCGTAACCGGCTTTAAGGAAATACGTATTCTGCAGATCCTCAAGGGTGCAGTCGCTCGCCTTGCCCGCGACTGACACGCCCTCCTTGCCGCAGCATATCTTTGAGAGGTCATTTGACAGGAGCAGGGCAAACTGACCATCCTTGGTCTTCTGGACGCTGACGGTAACTATGTCTATTCCGAGGTCAATACAGTTTACTATACCCTCAACGGAGTTTGCGGGGAACTGTCTGACGTTGCCGTATTTTGCTACGCTTATTACCCTTCCGTTCGGATTCTGGAAACTGATTACCTTCTCATTTGAGGCCTTGTCCTTGTCACCTGCCGCAAATGCCGGTACGGCAAAGGAGCCTATGAAAAGAAAACATAATAATATACAAAGGATTTTCTTTAATGATTTCATAAAGAACCCTCCTTAATTCAAAGGGGTCTGCACGCAACGTACAGACCCCGATTGATTGTTTATTCTATAATCCGCTCAAGATTATGATTTAAATTAGCCGCCAAGAAGCTTTTTGATGACGCCCATGATACCCTCTTGTGCAAAGGCATTCATGTCTTCGCCGAGACGTCCGAGAGCTGCGCCCATACCGTTGAGAGCTGCACCGCCGCCGTTAACGAGATTCTGAACATCTTCAGCCTTGATGTTGCCGGAGATACCCTGGCCGATCTCGCCGATAGCGCCGTCAATAGCGTTTACAAGGTTCTCAATGTTACCGTTGTCAAGGTTCTGCTGAACCGTGTCACCGATTACACCCATTGTCTGGCCGAAGGAATCAAGGGCTTTGTCTGTTCCGTCAAGCATGCCCATAAGGCCGCTCATAAGACCGCTGAGATCCATGTTGTTCATGGTTTCAGCCATTGAAGACATTGCGTTACCGGCACCGCCGAGCATGTCCATCATGCCGTTCATGAAGGCCTTGATGCTGTCTGCTGCGTCAGGTCCGAAGAGGTCTGTGATAAGACCGTCGATACCCTCGAGTGAAAGTGTTGAAAGCATGTTGCCGATGGCATCCATCATAGGAGCAAGAGCTGCTTTGAGGTCGTCCATCATTGTCATGAGTCCGCCGAGCATCTTGCTCAGGTAACCCATAAGTCCCGCAAGGTCGATTCTGTTGAGACCTTCGAGCATGATGATTACCTGCTCGAGGAGTCTGGTGAGCTGTTCAACCATTACAGGTACGTAAGACAGTGACTCTACGAGTCCGTCCCAGATGACACCGAAGTCGCCCATCATTCCCTTAAGGAAAGGCATTACTGTGTCAAGAATCGGATCGGCATAACGCCAAAGAATGAAGAGAAGTGCGCCGCTGATGACCATCATCATCATAGCTACGAACAAGCAGATGATTGCAATGATAAGTCTGATGTTCGAACGGGATCTTAACTTCTCCTGATAGTCAAGAGACTTGGTAAGTCTCTGAGCTTCGAGTGTGTTTGAAACACGCATCAAAGCTTCACCAATCATCTGTTCCTCAGAGGAAATGGTGCGTCTCCTATCGTCCATTTCAAAGTCCTCACTTTCGCTAATTAAGTCATTTCGTTTGAGCAGATTTTTATCCACTATAAACGCATTATATATTAATAGACGTGAAAAATCAACAATAATTTTACAAATTTTGTGAAAATGTCCGACTACCTCTTGTGGTCAAAACCGCTCAGGGCACTAAATAAGCGATTTATACCCCCAAATTTTTAACAGTTTTGCACAAACATTGCGTAATGTCACAAAAACTTTTTGTAAAAAATGTTTAGTTTTTTTGCACAAAAGTATTGAATGATTTTGCCTTTTTTGGTACTATTTAATTTGTATCATTATGTTCTTAAAAGAGGTAGTCAAATGACAAAAGAGAGACCGAATCTGGAGTATCCCGTATATCTCTTCCATCAGGGAAACAACGCGAACGCGTATGAGATGATGGGCTCGCACAGGGTCGATGAGGACACGGTTGTGTTCCGCACCTGGGCGCCCCACGCTCAGGCAGTGAGCGTTGTCGGCGAGTTCAACAACTGGAACGAACGCGCAAATCCCATGTACAAAATAAGTGACGGAATCTGGGAAACGGAAATTACAGATTCAATCAAAGAATTTACGCTGTATAAATATGCAGTGCAAGCCGCCAACGGCCGCATGATATACAAAAGCGACCCGTACGGCTATCACATGGAGACAAGACTCGGCACTGCCACCAAGTTCTACGAACTCGACAAGTACAAGTGGCACGACTCGGCATGGCTCAAAAAACGCGCTTCAACGCGTATCTACGACCTTCCGGTCAATATCTACGAGGTCCATGCGGGCTCCTGGCGCCGCTTTGACGACGGCAACACATTCTCATACAGGAAACTTGCCGAAGAGCTCGTACCTTATGTCAAGGAGATGGGTTACACCCACATCGAGTTCATGCCTCTCTCGGAATATCCGTTTGACGGCTCATGGGGTTATCAGGTCTGCGGATATTTCGCAGCTACATCGCGCTATGGCACGCCCGAGGACCTCATGTACCTCATCGACACCTGTCATAAAAACAATATCGGCGTAATCCTGGACTGGGTACCCGCCCATTTCCCGAAGGACGAATGCGGTCTCTACGAGTTTGACGGCGAGCCCTGCTACGAATACGCGGACCCGCGCAAGGGCGAGCACAAGTCCTGGGGCACCCGCGTCTTCGACTTCGGAAGGACGGAAGTCCAGAGTTTCCTTGTCTCGAACGCCATGTTCTGGATTGACAAGTACCACATTGACGGACTTCGCGTCGACGCCGTCGCCTCAATGCTCTACTTAAACTATGACCGCCGCGACGGCGAATGGATGCCGAACGTAAACGGCGGAGTTGAAAACCTTGAGGCCGTGGCTTTCCTCAAGAAACTCAACGAGAACATCTTCCGTGACCACGGAGATGTCATGATGATAGCCGAGGAAAGCACCGCCTGGCCGAATGTCACGAAGCCGACAGACCTCGACGACAAGTCGCTCGGCTTCAACTTCAAGTGGAATATGGGCTGGATGAACGACGTCATCCGCTATTTCAACCTTGACGGCCTCGCGAGAAAGTACAACCACGACTGTCTGACTTTCTCATTCTTCTACGCCTTCTCGGAGAACTTCATTCTCCCCATCTCACATGACGAGGTGGTACACGGCAAAGGCTCTCTCATAAACAAGCACCCGGGCAACCCCGAGAATCCGGAGGAATATTTCAACAAATTCGCCGGACTCCGCTCCATGCTGGCCTATATGTACGCCCATCCCGGCAAGAAGCTCATCTTCATGGGCTCGGAATTCGGCCAGTTTAAAGAGTGGGACTACGGGGATGAACTCGACTGGGGTCTTCTCGACTACGACATGCACAAGAAGACACTTGAGTTCACGAAAGCCCTTAACAATTTCTATAAGAAGCACTCGGAACTCTGGGAAATCGACTACGGCTGGGAAGGCTTCGAGTGGATTATCCCTGACGATAACAGCAACTCGGTTCTCGCATTCAAGCGAATGAACGACAAGGGCGATGAGCTGATTGCAATCTTAAACTTCACGGTTGTAAACCGCGAAGGCTACCTCTGCGGCGCCGAAAAAGGAACTTACGAGGTCATCTTCAACACGGATGACCCGAAGTACGGCGGCACAGGCTGGGGCAGCAAGGGCAAGGTGAAGACGGTTGATGAACCCATGCACAACAAGCCCTGCAGCCTCAAGGTGAATATCGCCGGCAACTCGGCAATATTCCTCAGAAAAGTACAGACAAAGGAGAAGACAAATGGCAAGAAAAAATGAATGCATAGCAATGCTGCTTGCCGGAGGACAGGGCAGCCGCCTCGGAATCCTCACCAAGAAAATTGCGAAACCGGCAGTACCCTTTGGCGGTAAGTATCGCATTATCGACTTCCCGCTTTCAAACTGTGTCAATTCCGGCATCCACACCGTAGGTGTCCTGACACAGTATCAGCCCCTTGAACTCAACGACTATATAGGAAACGGCGAACCGTGGGACCTCGATCGCACGGACGGCGGTGTTCATATCCTCTCTCCTTATCAGCAGATAGAAGGCACGGAATGGTACAAAGGTACCGCAAATGCCATTTACCAGAACATAAACTTCATCGACAAGTACAATCCCGAATATGTCGCCATCCTCTCCGGTGACCACATCTACAAGATGGACTATGCCGAGATGCTTGCCTTCCACAAGGAGAAAGATGCAGCCTGCACAATCGCCATGCTCGAGGTTGACTGGGCTGAGGCCTCACGTTTCGGTCTCATGATCGTAAACGATGACGGCACCATCTCCGAATTTGA
>CAMYWC010000016.1:0-8421 GCA_947302545.1 uncultured Clostridia bacterium
ATCGCCGAATCAATCACATTGGTGTCAAGCCCCATGGCTGTGAGGACATAGCTTCTGTGTCCCTTTGAACAGGCCGAGCCCGTCGAGACATACACTCCCGATTCCGAGAGGAAGTTCCTGAGGACCTCAGAGGGTATGCCCGGAATTGAGATGTTGAGTATGAAGGGGAACTGCGCGGGAGAGTTGACGGCGAGGCCGTCAATCTCCGTAAGTTTCGAGAGCAGATGCTCCTTAAGTCCGGCAACTTTTTCTGCGTTCGCTTCAATGTCGCCTAGCTCTGAAACCGCGGCGGCGAAGCCCGCGATACCGGGCATGCCGTGCGTGCCCGAGCGGATACCGCCCTCCTGGCCGCCGCCCAGGACATAGGGCACAAGCCTTGTGCCCTTCTTTACAAAGAGGGCACCCTGGCCCTTCGGGCCATGCACTTTGTGCGAGCTTATCGTGAGCAGGTCGACACCGAACGAGGTGACTTTAAACGGCAGTTTTCCGAAAGCCTGAACGGCATCCGTATGAAGCAGAGCCGGAGCCCCTGCGCTCTTTATGGCGTCGGCAGCCGCTTTTACGGGCTGAATACTGCCGACCTCATTGTTGACCAGCATGAGGCTGACCAGAATGGTCTTCTCATTTATGCTCTCTTTGAGTGACTCCTCCGAAACACGGCCGCTGCCGTCCACGGGGAGATAAATTACTTCAAAACCCTCCTCCTCAAGTCGCTTCATGCACTCGAGGACGGAAGGATGCTCGACGCAGGAGGTAACAATCCTGTTACCCCGACGCCGCAGCGCATGTGCCGCACCGAATACGGCTATGTTGTTGCTCTCGGTTCCGCCGGAGGTGAAGTACACCTCCTCCGGCATACAGCCGAGAGCCCTTGCGACCGTACCGCGCGCCTCTTCGAGCCTGACGCTTGCGGCGTCACCGACACGGTGCAGGGAGGAAGGGTTGCCGAAGTCATCCGCAAGCACTGACACCATGGCGTCAATTACGCCCTGTGTCGGCCGCGTCGTAGCGCTGTTGTCAAAATAGCACTCCACTCCGGTAACCTCCTTTTCGAATTAATCAGAAGAACAGCGATTTACCCATGATGCCCGTGAAGGCGAGGCACAAAATCGCAATATACATGAAGAGCACGGGTGTGCCCTTGAAACTCAGGGGAGTCTCGGTGTCGACTTCAAGACGTCGCATACCGAGGTAGATGAGCCAGGTGGCGATAAAGAACGCAACACCCGCTCCGAGACCCTGGGCTATGGCCTCATGTACACCGTATGTCGCCTTCTCGGTGATGAACGGGATGGCGAGTACTATGGTGTTGAACGAGGATACCGCCGTCTGGCGGAAAAACTTTTCAATCTCTATGTCGGACCAGTCAGAGGACTTGAGAAGCACCCTCAGTATCGCAACGGATACGAAGTATACAACCGTCAGTACCACTGCGTAGACCGCAAGAGAGGTTATCATTGAACCGTCCTTGAGTGCCGGTATGAAAAGCAGTACGCGGCAGATAAGGCTCGTTACGGTTGAGAAGTAGGCAATCATGATTGAGAACAGCATGATCTGCTTAGGTCTGGCCGCGGAGCGTATGGCTTCGCTGGCACCGTAACCGCCCGTGAAGACAAGGTTCTGGGTGAAACTGACATAAAGGAATGCCGCAAAGAAAGCTGCTATGAATTTCATTCTTCTTCACCCTCCTTCTCTGCCGGTTCGATGTATTCCTCATCAGCCACCGGCCTGGTCTGTTTCTCCTGACCGCGTCTGTTGCGGATACGTCTCTGAGGTCTCTGTTGCTCTGCCTTGCTCTCCTCGACCGCCGCGGCGAAGCGCTCAGCGTCACCGCTTGACTTGGCTTCGGCGCCCAGGTCGAGAGTTACAAACTCAAAGCGTGAGGTTCTCTGTGAAACGGGGGCCGCAGGTGCCTCGACAACCGGATCTTCCGGCGTCGGAGGGGCGAGCTCTGCCTGTACGGTCGTCTCGACCGGCGGCAGGTTCGCGGAGCGAAGCTCCTCGGCCTCCTCAAGGGTCATGACTTCAAAGGCCTGCTTCTCAGGCTCCGGTTTCGGAGCAGCCCTGCGGCGCTTTTTCTTAGGCGTCGCTTCGGACTTTCTGCGCCTCGGCTCGTTCTGTGAGCCGTCGGCATACTTCGCTCCTTTGAGCTGTACTTTGGCCTTCTTGCTGCCCTTGATATTTGTTCTGGAATTCGTGACGAGCTCGTCTGCGAGTTCCGGATCGACCTTTCTCAGGAATATGCGGAGAATTGACGCGAGATATGCGATGACTATGAAACCGCCCATCGGCATGAGGAATGACTCTGCCGGCATGATGAAGGGAATCCTGTGTCCCCATACGGTTCCCGCACCGATAAGTTCACGCGCAAATCCGACAACAATCAGTACTGCCGAGTAACCCAGGCCCGCACAGATGGATGTCATGAGGGATCTTCCGATATCTGTCTCGACCGCCTCGCGCTCACAGTTTCTGACAATGAGCGGGTTTACGGCGAGAAGCGGCAGATAGATGCCGAGCGCAAGCATGGTCTCGGGGCTGAACTTGTCAACCAGGATCATGCTCGGGATTACGACCAGCATACCGATGAGGGTATAGAGTCCGAGACGCATCCACTGCTGCAGATGTTTAAGCACGAGCGATGTAATAAGCTGTGCGATTATGAGCGTTACAAGTGTGATGGCTGACATTATCAGCGCAGCCTTTAAGGATGTGCAGATAGCAACCACCGGGCAGAGACCTATCGTGCCTACGAGCACCGGGTTCTTTGCCAGGACTTCACGGAAGAGGTAGTTCTGACTATTCATCAGCCTTGCCTCCTTCCTCGTTGCCTTCGACAATCGCGGCCAGAAGGGCCTCGACCTCTGCCGCTATGGCGGGGTTCTCGACCGGCTCCGGCGCGGGTGCCGGTTCAGGTGCCGGTTCAGGCACCGGTTCGGGAACCGGCTCAGGCTGAGGTTCTGCCGGCGGCGCGGCCTCCGCCTCAATCTGCGGCTCGTGCTCCGCCTGCGGCTCCTCCGCCGCCTGCGGTGCGGATTCCTCCTGCGGAGCTTCCGCAGGCTCCTCACCTTCGGCGAGAGCAGGCGTCAGGCCGTGCTTCGGCTCGCGTGCCTTCGCGCCGCCCTTCTTTATGATGCCGGGCAGCTTGTCGGCCACACTGTCAAATACATCGGCTATGGCATTCATGATGAGCACTACGAAGATAACGCTCTCTTCATATGTGCCCACACGGCGTAAAATCATTGTGAGAATACCGGCTGCTATGCCGTAGAGGACACGGCCGCGGTTTGTTGAGGGACCCGTCGCCGGATCCGCAAGGAAGAATACACCGCAGTAGAAGAGCAGGCCGGCTCCGAGCTCCATGAGCACGGAGTATCCGCGGCCGGTCATAATACGCGGGAAGAGGAAAGCAATCACGGCGCATGTGAGAACAAAGCTGAGTGTCGCCCATGCTCCGGGCTGCTTACGGATTACAAGGTAGAGGAATGTGCCGATCATGAGGATAAGGCAGGACGCGCCCATGGGACCCGGAATTCTGCCTATGACAATATCGAGCACATTCAGGAGATTTGTTCCTATTGAACGGGACTGCGAAAGCATCTCGGCAAGAGATGTTCCCGGCATAAAGCCTTCGGCGGTTGAGACTGTCGAGAGTTTTCCTATTGCGAGGTTCGGATATGCGAACATCAGCGAAGGCCAGCTGAGTGTCACAAAGCCTATGCCGGCCGCGGCGGGCACAAACGGCTGAGTGGTCGTGTCACCGAAAGGCAGCTTGGCTACCGCAATGGCGAATATTGAGCCCATGGGGGCGAGCCAGAACGGAGCTGATGAGGGCAGCGCGAGTGCCACGGCAAGTCCCGTGAAGATTGCCGAGAGGTCGGCAAGTCTTATCGGATTTTTCTTCATGAAGACGACATAGCCTATCACTTCAGTCAGGATAGCCGCCGCTACGGACAGGATTATACTCCACAGCGCCCGTATGCCGTATGTATAGATGGCTACTACGGAGACGGCGAGGAGCATGATAATCATGTCCATCATGAATGAGCGTACTTTGTTCATACCGTTGCTTTCTCCTTAAGTTCTTTGATTATGGCCGCGGCATCGGGCGCCCTGAAAATGGCACTGCCCGAGACGAAGACGTCAGCTCCTGCCTTTGCGGCCTCCCCGATTGTTACGGTATCTATACCGCCATCGACCTCAATGTACATGTCTTTAAGGCCGCGGCGATTGCATTCTTCACGTATGACTTTAACCTTCGGCATCATGTCCGCCATGAAGGACTGTCCGCCGAATCCCGGCTCAACCGTCATGACGAGGACCATGTCCACCATGTCCAGATAAGGGAAAATCACCTCAGCCGGAGTCATCGGCTTTACGGAGATTGACGGGTGGCAGCCCAGTTCCCTTATTCTCTCAATGGTCTCGACCGGGTCGGAATCGGATTCGACATGGAAGGTGATGTAGTCAGCACCGGCCTTCGCGAAATCCCCGGCATATTTCAGCGGGTCCGAGATCATGAGGTGAACATCCGCCAGGCTGTTCATCTGCTTTTTCAAACTCTTCAGCACCGGCGCACCTATCGTTATGTTCGGGACGAAATGGCCGTCCATTACGTCAATGTGCATCCATTGCGCGCCGGCCTCTTCCATCCTCTTCACCTCTTCGCCCATCCTGGCGAAGTCACATGAGAGAAGCGAGGGTGAGATAATAACCATAATAGTACCTCTAAATAATAATGAATAAAGAAATAATCGATTAAGTATAACACATACGCCGCGAAAAATAAACAATATCGGTAAAATTATTAAGAAAATGATAAAAAAAGACCCCCTCGGTGAGGGGGCCGTTTTTGCTTAAACCTTTACTTTTTCTTCAGAATTTTCAGCTTTTTCATCCTCTGCCGGAGGCAACTCCTCCTCAGGATTGTCGTAGGTCAGGTGTATTACACCCTCCCTGTTTAAAGCGACAATAACATAGAGAATGATGATGAACGCGAACATTCCGACAACGCCGAAGAACTTGAGTCCTATGTACATTATCGAGAGTGTGAGCGCGGCAGGAAGCTCCATCGTATCCGAAACAAGTTTAGGTTCGATAATGTGACGGACAACCGTTATTATACCGTAGATGATGAGGAGTCCGAAGAGCATCTTCGTGTCGCCCGTGAAGAGGCAGAATGCCATCCAGGGCCACATGACCGTGCCGATACCAAGTACCGGAAGTATGTCAAGAAGAGCCGTGATTACGGCAATAACAAGAATATATCCGCCCTTGTAAATGCCAATGGCCTTGAGAATTACGAGGCCCAGAGACAGTTCAATGAACGTCATGCTGCATATGACGGCATAGGCCTTCCCGAGCTTGCCCATGGAGGTCTTCATGACACGCCTTACGGCCTGGAATTTCTCCGTGGGCTCAGGGCCGATCATGCTTTCGATGATTCTGATAATCTCGTCATATTCTATCGTCATGAAGACGGAAAGAATAATACAGATTATGATTGCGACAAGTATTGAAGGGATCTGTTTCGCAGTGGCAACAATGCCCGAAACACCTGAACTTACGCCGCTTGTGAGCTTTTCGTATATTCCCGAAAAATCAAACGAGGAGAGGGAAATAGTATATTCCTTATTCGCGATTTCGGGATCATTGGACATGAGGATTTCGAGGTTCTCCATCAGTTCATCAACATTGTCCCGGACGGAATCAGAGATAAACAACGGAAGCGAGTCCAAAATTCCGTAGACCTGTGACTCTATCCACTCGTAATCGGAAAAGTATTCGGAAATCAGTTTTACGAGGCTTATACCTTCTGCAACCACCCTGTCGCCTATGGCATAGACACCCAGGCACAAAAGGGCGAGGAGAGCAAGCGCAAGCACCGTAGCTACGAGCGCTCTGGGCAGTTTAAGTTTCCTGCTTATGAACTTCATCGGGCGCTGTAAAACGAGCGCGATCAAGAGGGCGATGAAGATAGGAAGCAGCGGATAAAATGCATACTTCAGGACAAGAGCAACGATTGCAATGAGTATCGTAATATAGAAGACATTTATGATAAAATTGCGTCGTTTTTCAATCTGTTCCAAAGCATTCACCTCCCGAAAGATTTATTACGTGAATATTCTACAACACGGACATACAATAAACAATATAAAAAAGAATTAAGATTTTATTTCATTTTAAGATTCATTGTGCTATTATTATTACATTATTTTTCCGAAAGAGAGGACGTGACCGCATGAATGTTGCAGTAATGGGCTACGGAACGGTAGGTTCCGGCGTGGTTGAAATCATTAACAGAAAAGACCTCGGCCTCACCGTAAAGTACATACTCGATCTGCGTGAATTCCCCGGTGACGAGAATGCCGCGAAATTTACCAAGGATTTCAATGACATCTTAAACGACGAGACCGTGAAGATTGTCATAGAGACCATGGGCGGACAAAACCCCGCTTTCGACTTTGTTTCAAAATGTCTCCAGGCCAAAAAGCACGTAGTTACTTCAAATAAGGAACTCGTTGCGGAGAAGGGCCTCGAGCTCATAACACTTGCGAAAGAGAACAATGTAAACTTCATGTTCGAGGCTGCCGTAGGCGGCGGAATACCCGTCATCAGACCTCTCACATTCTGTATGAGGGCAAACAATATCCGCTCCGTGAACGGAATACTCAACGGTACCACGAACTTCATACTCACAAAGATGATCCGTGAGAATATGTCCTTTGAGGATGCGCTCAAAATAGCGCAGGCCAACGGCTACGCCGAAAAGGACCCCACGGCGGACGTGGAGGGTCACGACGCCTGCAGAAAAATCTGCATACTCGCGGCGCTCGCCTTCGGCAACCATGTCTATCCGAAGGATGTCCACTGTGAAGGCATAACGAAAATAACTCTTGAGGATGTCGCAAATGTCGCCGGCAAAGGCGCCGCGATAAAACTCATAGGTACGGCGGAAAAACTTGCTGACGGCCGTCTTTACATCATCGTCAGCCCGGCCGTCGTAAAGGCTGAAAGCCAGCTTTCCGCCGTCTCCGACGTCTTCAATGCCGTCGAGGTCGACGGCGACGCCACCGACCAGGTGCTCTTCTACGGCAAGGGCGCAGGCAAGCTCCCGACGGCAAGTGCCGTCGTGGCTGACGCGCTCGACTGCGCCGAGCACGACGCTGTCCGCAGACCCATATCCTGGGGCCCCGAAAAGCCGGAACTCATAGCCGACTACAGGGAAGTCGAGAACGAGTACTATGTCCGCGGGGCAGCCCTTGACGCTTCGCTGATAAGCGAAAACCTCGGCAATGATGCCTTCATCACAAAACCCATAACGGAAAACAATCTTCGCGCTAAACTCTCCGGTGAACCGAAGAGCCTGATACGCGTTGCTAAATGTTAAGGAGAAAACAATGGCACTCATAGTTCAGAAATTCGGAGGAACATCCGTCAAGGATGCACCCTCTATCGCCCGGGTCGCCGGCATTGTCGCCGAGACCTACTCCGAGGGCAACGACGTAATTGTCGTCGTGTCCGCGCAGGGCGACACCACTGACGACCTCATCGCCAAGGCGAACGAGATCAACCCCAACCACTCGAGACGTGAGCATGATATGCTCGTCTCCGCCGGCTTCACGACAAACTCCAGTTACACCGCAGCCCGTATCAAAAAGATAAACAAGGAACGTCTTCAGAACGAACTCGACAGCCATAAAATCGTCGTAGTTGCGGGTTTCCAGGGCATCAACAAATATGACGATATCACCACCCTCGGCAGAGGCGGTTCAGACACTTCGGCAGTTGCCCTCGCGGCAGCGCTCCATGCCGACAGATGCCAGATTTTCACGGATGTCACGGGCGTATTCACAGCCGATCCGAGAAAGGTCAAAGGCGCGGTAAAACTGAGCGAAATAACTTATGACGAGATGCTCGAACTCGCATCATGCGGCGCACAGGTACTCAACAACCGCTCTGTTGAAATGGCAAAGAAGTACAATGTCGAACTCGAGGTTCTGTCCAGCATTGAGAGAGAACCCGGCACAATCGTTAAGGAGGCCACGAAAATGGAAAAAATGTTAATCCGCGGTGTCGCAAAGGACAACGACGTCGCCCGTATATCAGTACTCAGACTTCCGGACAGCCCCGGTATAGCTTTCAAGCTCTTCTCAAAACTTGCTTACAGAAAGGTCAACGTCGACATCATCCTTCAGTCTGTCGGCCGTGACGGCACGAAAGATATCACATTCACCGTTCCGCGCGGTGACGATCAGCTCGCCAAGGAAGCCGTTTTCGAGGCTTTCCCCGACCTCACTGAGGAGAACTTCATCGTCGACACAAACGTCTCCAAAGTATCTATTGTCGGAGCCGGCATGGAGACTCATCCCGGCACCGCTTCCCAGATGTTCGAGGCCCTCTTTGATGCCGGTATCAAAA
>CAMYWC010000017.1:0-8274 GCA_947302545.1 uncultured Clostridia bacterium
CGTCCTTTTTGGAACCTGCGGCAGGTGTGAGTTCATGTAATTTCATGTTTTTGTCCTACCTTTCTTTAAGCCTTTGTGACTGTGATAAGGTGTGAGATCTTCTTGATCTTACCCTGAGTCTGAGGATTATCAGGCTGGGTGGTTGTGTCACCGATCTTGCGAAGGCCGAGTGACTTTGCGGTAGCAATCTGGTCTTTCTTGCTGCCTATAAGGCTCTTTGTGAGCTTTATCTCAACAGTTTCAACTGAAGCTTTAGCCATTTTGAACCGCCCTCCTTAACCTAAAATCTCTTTTTCTGTCTTTCCGCGGATAGCGGCAACTTCGTCAACATTGCGAAGCTTTGAAAGTCCGTCAAGAGTAGCGCGGACTACATTGCACGGGTTGTTGGAACGAAGCGCCTTGGAACGGATGTCCTTGATACCTACGGTCTCAACAACCGCACGTACGGGACCGCCGGCGATAACGCCGGTACCGGGTGCCGCGGGCTTTAAAAGTACAACGCCTGCGCCGTACTTACCGATAATCTCGTGGGGAATTGTTGTTCCCTTGAGAGAAACCTTCATGAGGTTCTTCTTCGCATCCTCGATACCCTTGCGGATAGCATCCGGAACTTCGCCGGACTTACCGATACCGAAGCCTACAGTACCGTTGCCGTCACCGACAACTACGAGGGCTGCGAATTTGTAGATACGTCCACCTTTAACTGTCTTTGATACACGGTTAATGGTAATGACTCTCTCTTGTAACTCTAAATTAGAAGCATCTATTTTACTAGCCAAAAGTTTTTCCTCCTTACCATTAATCAGAACTTGAGTCCGCCCTCGCGAGCGCCTTCAGCAAGTTCAGCAACGCGACCATGATAAACATAACCGCCACGATCAAAAACAACTTCTTCGATGTTTTTCTTAAGTGCACGCTCAGCAAGGATCTTACCGAGTTCCCTTGCTGCGTCCTTGTTTCCGCCGTACTTCTTGAAGCTCTTCTCGTTTGTGGAAGCGCTGCAAAGTGTAACACCGGCCTCGTCATCTATAACCTGAGCATAGATGTTGTCGAGTGAGCGGTAAACGCAAAGACGCGGGCGTGAAGCTGTACCGGAAATTTTTCCGCGTACTCTCTTATGACGCTTAAGACGAGCTTTATTGGTATCTGCCTTATTAACCATAATTCTTTTACACTCCTTCCCTTATTATGCGCCTTTACCGGCTTTGCCTTCTTTACGGCGAATGTGTTCGTCCATATACTTGATGCCCTTGCCCTTGTACGGCTCGGGAGGACGCTGTTCACGAACTTCTGCTGCGAACTGTCCGACCTTCTGGTTGTCAATGCCGGAGATAGTGATCTTCTTATCATTTACTTCAGCCTTGATACCGTCGGGAAGAGGCATCTCAACAGGATGTGAATAACCTACGTTCAATACGAGTTTGTTACCTTCGACTGATGCGCGGTAACCGACGCCGTTTACTTCGAGTTCCTTTGAGAAACCATCCGTAACACCCTTGATCATGTTTGCGATGAGTGTTCTCGTGAGGCCGTGAAGTGAACGGTTCTCTTTGTCGTCATTCGGGCGGGTAACGGTAATTTCAGCGCCGTTTACCTCTACCTTCATGTTCTGATGCACTGTTCTGGTAAGTTCACCCTTGGGGCCTTTTACAGAAACAGTGTTGCCGTCGAGCTTGACTTCTACGCCGGCCGGAATTGCGATTGGCATTCTGCCTATACGTGACATATTACTGTTTCCTCCTTACCAGATAAATGCGAGCACCTCGCCGCCCACATGGGCCTTGCGTGCTTCTTTATCGGTCATAATACCTTTGGATGTAGAGAGAATCGCGATACCGAGACCCTTCATTACTGAAGGCATGTTCTCGCAGTCTGTGTAGATGCGGAGACCGGGTTTTGAAACTCTCTTGAGACCGGTAATAACCGGGGATTTGTTTTCACCATACTTGAGTACGATCTCAATCATACCCTGCTTTCCGTCTTCTTCAACGGAGAAGCTTTTGATGTAGCCCTCATCAACAAGAATCTGAGCAATCGCTTTCTTCATGTTGGATGCGGGAATTTTAACTGTGTCATGCTTAGCTGAGTTAGCGTTTCTGATTCTTGTAAGCATATCAGCTACTGAATCTGTGATCTGCATTAGCTTTTTCCCTCTCTTTCCTATTGCTCAAATTACCAGCTTGCTTTCTTCACGCCGGGGATCTGACCCTTGTGAGCGAGCTCTCTGAAACAGATACGGCATACGCCGTACTTTCTGAGGTAGGCATGCGGCCTGCCGCAGATTTTGCAACGGTTGTACTCTCTTGTGGAATACTTAGCCGGACGAGCCTGCTTTACCTTAAGTGATGTCTTAGCCACGTGTCTTACCTCCTTATCTTGCGAACGGAGCGCCCATCAATGTGAGGAGCTCTCTCGCTTCTTCATCTGTGTTCGCTGTCGTTACGAAGCAGATATCCATACCGCGGATAGCGTCGATCTTGTCGTACTCTATCTCAGGGAAGATGAGCTGCTCTTTAACGCCCATTGAATAGTTTCCGCGACCGTCAAATGAGTCGGGATTGATACCTCTGAAGTCTCTTACTCTCGGAAGTGCGAGATTGAAGAATCTGTCGAGGAATTCATACATGCGTTCACCGCGAAGTGTTACCTTTACGCCGATAACCATGCCTTCACGAAGTTTGAAGTTCGCGACTGACTTCTTTGCCTTACAGATAACGGGCTTCTGGCCTGTGATCGTGGAGAGGTCGCTGATGATGGCATCAACTACCTTGGCGTTGTCTTTCGCTTCGCCGCAACCTACGTTGATAACAATCTTATCGAGCTTCGGTACCTGCATTACGCTCTTGTAGCCGAATTTCTTCATGAGAGCGGGAGCCACTTCTTTGGTATACATATCTTTAAGTCTTGCCATAAGTATTGCTCCCCTCCTTATTCAAACTGAGCGTTGCACTTCTTGCAAACGCGTACTTTTTACCGTTTTTGTCTACTGCATGACCTACACGTGTGGCCTTGCCGCACTTCGGGCATATGAGCTGAACCTTGTCAGCATAGAGAGCACTTTCAGCCTTGATGAGACCGCCGGCCTCACCCATCTTACGGGGCTTTACGTGCTTTGTGATGATGTTGATACCCTCAACGATGATTTTGCCCTCTGAAGGTGCAACCTCGAGTACCTTGCCCTTCTGGCCACGGTACTTGCCGTTGATAACGATAACTTCATCACCTGTTTTTACGTGAACCTTATTATTCATTATCTCTTGCACCTCCCTTAAATTACTTCCGGAGCGAGGCTCAGGATCTTTGTGAATTCCTTTTCACGAAGCTCACGAGCTACGGGGCCGAAAATACGGGTTCCTCTAGGGGTTTTATCTTCCTTGATAAGAACTGCTGCGTTCTCGTCGAAACGTACATAAGTACCGTCATCGCGGCGAACGCCCTTCTTTGTTCTTACCACTACTGCTTTTACTACTTCGCCTTTTTTAACGCCGCCGCCCGGTGTAGCCTTCTTGACAGATGCTACGATGACGTCGCCGATATTGGCGTACCTCCTGCCTGTACCTCCAAGCACACGAATGCACATAATCTCTTTCGCGCCTGAGTTGTCGGCAACCTTGAGGTAACTCTGTTGCTGTACCACAGTGGTTCCCTCCTTAATTACTTAGCCTTTTCGATGATTTCAACTACGCGCCAATGCTTATCCTTAGAGATGGGGCGGGTCTCCATGATGAGGACCTTATCGCCAACCTGGCACTCGTTCTTTTCATCGTGTGCTTTGATTTTTACCGTACGATTTATGATCTTCTTGTAAAGAGGATGTCTGACCCTCTCCTTAACCGTAACAACTACGGTCTTGTCCATCTTATCTGATGATACGATGCCGACCTGAGTCTTTCTTAAATTTCTTTCCATAGCTTATTCCCTCCTACCGCTTAAGCATTCTCGCCGTGGAGTTCTACATCGCGCTGAATCGTCTTGATGCGGGCGATGTCTTTCTTGACGGCCTTAATGCGCATGGGGTTGTCGAGCTGATTTATAGCCTGCTGGAAACGAAGCTTGAAAAGTTCGTCTTTAAGCTCAAGGAGCTTGGCATCAAGCTCAGCGGCGGACAGTTTCTTAAGTTCAGTTGCTTTCATTACTGTTCGCCTCCTCTTTCTTTACAAATTTGCACTTGATGGGGAGCTTGTTTGACGCAAGACGCATAGCCTCACGGGCGAGTTCCTCGTCAACGCCGGCGATCTCAAACATGACTCTGCCGGGCTTTACAACTGCTACCCAGTACTCAGGAGAACCTTTACCTGAACCCATTCGGGTCTCAGCGGGTTTTTCGGTGATCGGCTTGTCCGGGAAGATCTTGATCCAGACCTGACCGCCACGCTTGATGTATCTTGTCATGGCGATACGGGCTGCTTCTATCTGGTTCGCTGTGATCCAGGCCGGCTCTAAAGCCACAAGTCCGTATTCGCCGTAAGTTACGGTGTTGCCGCGAGTTGCCTTACCTGTAAGACGGCCTCTCTGCTGCCTCCTGTACTTAACTCTCTTAGGCATTAACATTACTTGGCTCCCCCTTCCTTCTTAGTGTTCTTTTCCTTATTGCGTGTATCGTGAAGTACTTCACCTTTGTAGATCCATACTTTTACGCCGATACGGCCGTAAGTTGTGTCAGCCTCTGCAAATCCGTAGTCGATGTCGGCACGGATTGTCTGAAGCGGGATTGTACCCTCGTGATAGCTCTCCGAACGCGCGATTTCAGCACCGCCGAGACGACCGGAAACCTGAGCTTTGATACCCTTTGCGCCGAGTCTCATTGTTCTGCCGATTGCGAGTTTGAGCGCGCGACGATAAGATACACGCTTCTCAAGCTGAGCTGCAATACCTTCTGCTACGAGCTGAGCGTCGAGGTCGGGCTGCTTGATCTCAACGATGTTGAGAGAAACTTCTGAGATGTCCTTGCCGAGTCTCTTTGCGCAGTCAGCGCGAAGCTCCTCGATGGCGGCACCGCCCTTACCTATTACAACACCCGGCTTTGCGCAGTGGATGTTGATGCGTACGCGCTTTGCGTCACGCTCAATCTCAACCTTGGGAACGCCTGCGGAAGCAAGTGTCTTGAGAAGGTATTCTCTTATTTCATAGTCCTCATGAAGAGTGTCCGCGAATTTGCTCTTGTCAGCATACCAGCGAGACTCCCAGTCCTTAATTACACCGACACGAAGTCCGGTAGGATTAACTTTCTGTCCCATGTTTTACCTCCTCCTCTTATTCTGCTTCCTTAAGCGTGATGTTGATGTGCGATGTTTTCTTATTGATTCTGTACGCACGACCCTTTGACATAGGTCTGATACGCTTTAAGGTCGGACCCTGGTCTACGGAACAAGCTGCAACATAGAGCTTGCTGACGTCCATGTCCTTCTGTTCCGCATTGGCTATTGCGGATTTAAGTAATTTCTCAAGAACCTCACTTGCGGATTTCGGTGTGTGCTTGAGAATAGCCATTGCCTTGTCAGCGGGTTGATTCCTGATAAGGTCGAGTACTATCTGAACCTTACGGGGAGCAATTCTGACGTAAGTTACTTTAGCTGTTGCTTCCATTTAATACACACTCCTTTCCGCTTATTTACCGGTCTTGGAACCGGCGTGACCTCTGAATGTTCTTGTCGGTGCGAACTCACCGAGCTTATGGCCTACCATGTCTTCCGTAACGTATACGGGAACGTGTTTACGTCCATCGTGAACTGCGAAAGTATGACCAACGAACTGCGGGAATATTGTTGAAGAACGGCTCCATGTCTTGAGGACGATCTTCTCGCCGCTCTCGTTCATTTTCTCAACGCGGGCGAGGAGCTTCGGCTGCACGTAGGGGCCTTTTTTAAGACTTCTGCTCATTATTCATAACTCCTTTCACAATTACTTTCCGTTACGACGTCTTACGATCATCTTATTGGAAGCCTTTTTCTTATCACGGGTCTTGTAACCGAGTGCCGGTTTACCCCAAGGGGTAACAGGGCCCGGACGACCGATGGGTGATTTACCTTCACCACCGCCGTGAGGGTGGTCATTGGGGTTCATAACGGAACCGCGGACTGTCGGGCGGATGCCGAGGTGGCGTGTACGACCTGCCTTACCGATTTTAACGTTGACATGGTCTGTGTTGCTTACCTGGCCGATTGTCGCCATGCAGTTGATGGGAACGTTACGAAGTTCGCCTGAAGGCAGTCTGAGGAGAGCGTAAGCGCCCTCTTTAGCCATGAGCTGAGCAGCGTTACCTGCGGAGCGGGCGAGCTGGCCGCCGCGACCCGGGTTGAGCTCAACGTTGTGTACGAATGTACCTGTAGGAATGTTCGCGAGCGGAAGAGCGTTGCCCGGCTTGATGTCTACGCCGGCACCGGCCTCAACCTTGTCACCGACTTTAAGACCTACGGGAGCGAGAATGTAAGACTTCTCGCCGTCCTCATACTGGATGAGAGCTATGAATGCCGAGCGGTTCGGGTCATACTCAAGGGTGAGTACGGTTGCCGGCATATCAAACTTCTGTCTCTTGAAGTCGATAATGCGATACTTTTTACGGTTTCCGCCACCGCGGTGACGAACCGTGATTCTACCATAACTGTTGCGGCCTGCATTCTTGTTAAGAGGAGCAAGTAAGCTTCTCTCAGGTGCAACCTTTGACAGTTCGGAGTAATCCGTAACGGACATGTTACGTGTGCCGTTTGTAACCGGCTTAATGCCACGTCAGTTTCCTCCTTTGATTACATCATGCCGTCGAAGAACTCGATTGTCTTGGAGTCTTCGGTGAGAGTTACGATAGCCTTCTTCCAGGAAGCTGTGTAACCTTCATAACGGCCCTGACGGCGAAGCTTGCCGCGTACTGATAATGTGTTTACCTTTGCTACTTTAACGTCGAAGAGTTCCTCTACGGCTTTAGCAATTTCAATTTTGTTGGCGTCCTTGGCAACCTTGAAGGTGTACTTCTTGTAGGCTGTGTTTTCCATTGATGCCTCTGTGATGATGGGTTTGAGGATTATGTCCTGTGCAAGCTTTTTCATTATGCATATACCTCCTCAAGCTTTTCTACCGCAGCCTTGGCAATAACTACCTTGTTGCAGTTTACGAGGTCGTAAACGTTGATGGCATTTACGGGAGAAACCTTAACGCCTTCAATGTTGCGTGCGCTCTTGTAGATGACATCGTCAGTCTCGGGGAGAATGATGAGTGTCTTCTTTGCCTCACCGAGAGCGGCGAGAATCTTAACCATCTCAGCTGTCTTGATCTCTTTGAGCTCAAGCTTGTCAACGATTGTGAACTCATCGTTTGCAACCTTGTCTGAAAGAGCAGAGAACATTGCGAGACGTCTTACCTTCTTGTTGATTGAGAAGCCGTACTTTCTCGGCTTCGGGCCTAAAGCGACACCGCCGTGTGTCCACTGAGGTGAACGTGTGGAACCCTGGCGGGCACGGCCTGTACCCTTCTGTCTCCACGGCTTCTTGCCGCCGCCGCTAACTTCTGCGCGTGTTTTGGTAGACTGTGTGCCCTGGCGCTGGTTAGCAAGATAATTAACTACTACGAGATGAACTGCGGACATGTTCGGAACGATACCGAAGATCTCATCCTTGAGGTTCATCGTACCAACCTTTTTACCGGTTGTGTCAAGTACTGATACCTGTGGCATTCTTTTCTACCTCCTTACGCTTTCTTTATGCTGTTCTTCAGAACTACGATGCCGCCCTTGGGGCCGGGAACGGCGCCCTTGATGGCGATGAGATTGTTCTCCGCGTCAACCTTGACTATGTCGAGGTTCTGGATTGTAACTCTCTCTGCACCGAGGTGTCCTGCGAGCTTCTTTCCCTTGAAAACTCTGGACGGGTCTGAGCAAGCGCCGAGTGAACCGGCATGTCTTACTACGGGACCTGAACCGTGTGTTTCCTTAAGACGACCGAAGTTCCAACGTTTGATGGCACCTGCTGTGCCCTTACCCTTTGAAGTACCGACTACGTCAACCTTGTCGCCTACCTCAAATGTGTCAGCCTTCAGGATGTCGCCGACGTTTACTGCCGAGCAATCCTCGAGGCGGAACTCTCTGAGTACCTTCTTCGGTGCTACGTCTGCTTTTGCGAAGTGGCCCTGCATGGGCTTGTTAACTCTCTGTACCTTAACATCTCCGAAGCCGAGCTGGACTGCTTCATAGCCGTCGTTTTCAACTGTCTTCTTCTGTGTTACTGCACACGGACCTGCTTCAATGACTGTTACGGGGATTACATTTCCCTTCTCGTCAAAGAGCTG
>CAMYWC010000018.1:0-8225 GCA_947302545.1 uncultured Clostridia bacterium
CAAGGATATGTCAGGCACGGTCAAACTCGACCCCAAGGTCGCGGGTCTCGTAAAAGAGGCCTCAAAGAATGCCGGCCTTGACCTGCCTTATGCCAATGTCTTCTTCGGCTCGTCCGACGCTGCGGCGCTTGCGCAGGGCGGTATAAAGGCCTGCTGCCTCGCAGCAATGGACCCCACGCCCGCGCGCTACTACCACACGCGCCTCGACACGGCCGACAACCTTGATCCTAAAACCATCAAGGCCGGCCTCTCGACACTGCTCGAGTCGCTCTACCTCTTTGATGAGAAGGACCTTGAGTATTGAACAGAATAAAAACTCCCGCTGAGTAATCAGCGGGAGTTTTTTTATTGTTCTTATTTGCTCGCCTGTTTTGAATACTTCATCTGATAGATGAGACGCATGATATGCGTGTCAATCGGGGAGAGAGGTGATTCGTTCTTGGTGAGTTTGCAGTACATCTCTGCGCGGCACTCTTTCTCGAGTACTTTCTTTACGCCTTCAACATCGAAGAGCGAATTGCCGGAGCAGAGGGCACCGTGGCCTTTTACAAGGACTGCGTGTGTCTTCTTCATAGCCTCGCCGATCTCATAGGCATCCGTTCTGTAACTTGTCCTCTCCCAGTTCCTGCAGAGTACCTTTGTACCTGCTATCTGAGCAAAGTCATCAAGGTGCGGATGCATGTCTTCGCCTGCTCTTGAGAGAGCGAGGACATCGGGGGCAGCGTGCTGCTCGATGAATGTAACATCTGAGTTCTGATAAATGGCGGCATGTATTTCGGCGACTCGGGGAGCAACAACTGAAAAGGCCTTGCCGGTTGCCTTGTCACAGATATAGGACTTTCCGTCATCCATTACAAGTTCGAAGGCTTTCGAGGTAAGCATTTTGCTCGATCCGAGGTCCTCGGGTTTTTTGTCGGTCTTCGCAAAGCGGCTCTCAAAGGCCTTGTTCAGTTTTGCGCCGCCGAGGTTGTTACCGGTCACCTTGGCAACGGTCTTGCATATTTCGCGGTTGCAGGCTTCCTCAAGGGTCTCTGCGACTTTGAAGGCCTCGTCATAGTCTGCGCCGAGGCAGAGTGCGCCGTGGTGCTTCATTATTACGGCCTTGCACTGAGGGTTGGCCTCAACTGTCGCTGCAACAGCCTTTCTGAGTTTGTCGGTTGACGGCATACCGTAGTCCGCAACGGGGACCTTGGGGCCGAGAACCTTCGAGGCCTTGTCAAGCAGGTCAGTCAGTTCCCTGCCCGCAGGGGAGAGAGCGGAGGCATTGACCTGGTGAGTGTGGATTACAAAGTCCACGTCCGGACGGAGGCGATACGCGTCAGCATGCACGCCTTTCTCCGATGAGGGTTTGATATCGCCCTCATATTCGCAGTCGGCAATATTGACAACTACGATTTCATCAGGTGTGAGCGTCTCATAAGCTCTGCCGCTGGGTGTAATGACAAACTGTGTGTCGGAGATACGGGCCGATACATTGCCCCAGGTACGGGCGATGAGGCCTGACTCGACAAGTTCCTTGCCTGCCTGTACTACCAGAGCCTTAGCTTCGTTTATTTCATATGCCATATCTGACACCTCTTATTTCTTGGTCGGGGTGGGTATGAGTTCGCACTGTGAAAGAACTTTGTCAAAACGTGCGATTACATCGTCAATCATCTTCTCGTCATATGCGGCGGAAGTGTAGAGACGTGAGCCTGCAAGAGTTACGATACCTTCGGCCATATAAGCAGCACCCATGTTCTGCATCTCAACCTGACGGATGCCTGTCTGTTCGAGGATTTTGGGGATCTCCCAGGCTTTCTTCTTGTCGATTGCAAACTGCATCGTACCGACTGTGTCGAGATGACATACGGAACCGACGTTGAATGCAACGAAGGGGAGATTGTACTTCTTTATGCTGTCCTGAATGCCGCTGATGAGACGGTCGCCCATCTTGCCGGCCTTCTCACATGCGTTTCTCTTCTCTATCTCGCAGATAGCGGTATAACCGGCTACGCAGGAGATGGGGGTGGCAGCGAGTGTTCCGCCGCACATGGCCTTCTTGACTTTTTTGCCGGAAGCGTCAAGGCCTGCGCCGAGATGCTTCATTACGTCCTTATGTCCGCCGATACCGCCGGCACCCGGATAACCGCCCGCGATAACCTTGCCGAAGATGGTGAGGTCGGGGTCGATACCGTAGTAGCCCTGCGCACCGGAGAGACCGATACGGAAGCCGGATACAACCTCATCACAGATGAGGAGAGCGC
Source organism: uncultured Clostridia bacterium (assembly GCA_947302545.1). GTDB lineage: Bacteria > Bacillota > Clostridia > Oscillospirales > Acutalibacteraceae > UBA1227. The sequence goes on from CAMYWC010000018.1 coordinate 2,247, forward strand.
CGTACTTGCGGCAGAGAGCCTCAACGCCCTTGACGAATTCCTTGGTTACGGGGCGTGTCGCGGACTCGGGGCCTATGGGCTCGATGAATACGCCGGCTGTGCCGCCGAATTTTTCGTTCAGCTTGAGTTTCTTCTCAAGGTCCTCAAGGTCACCGGGGAAGAAGCCCTGGGTGTGGAGGAATGCGTAGAGCGGAACGCCCTTTGACTGGAGGTTCATTGTGCCGGGCACACGCATGTCCCATGCGAGCATGTCTGACCAGCCGTGGTAAGCGCCGCCCATCTTGAGTATGTTCTTGTGACCTGTGGCTAGACGTGCAACACGCTCTGCGCACATGCAGGCCTCAGTACCCGAACCGAGCATACGGAACATCTCTACTGAAGGTACGCACTCGGAGATCTTCTTTGCGAGCTTCATCTCATACTCGTGGAAGAGACCTGTTGAGGGACCGCAGGTGTTGAGGAGGTCAATGACGGCTTCCTTGACTACCGGGTCATTTGAGCCGAGGATTGTGGGACCGCCTGCCTGGAGAAGGTCATAGTATTTATTGCCGTCAATATCGTAGAGATAGGCACCTTCGGCCTTTGTCATAACGATGGGGAAGGGATGGTTGTGCTGTTCTCCGCCGGGGATTACATCACGCGCTTCCGTAATCATGGCCTTCGACTTGGCGCACTTCTTTTCGAAATACTACTCCTCATATTTCTTGAGGGCATTTCTGTTAATTGAGTAGACCGGCTTTTTGATGAGCTCATCAAGTTCCCTGTTTATGGCTATCGCGTCCGGATACTCAGTGATTGCGAAACCTGTTTTCATATGTTTACCTCCGCGTTGAAATAGTGGCGTGAGCAGCCGCTCACAATTCTTACAATAAAATTATACTACGCAGGGGCGCGAAAATAAAGGGGCAATTGCTTATTGAATTTTACAAAATTTGTTGCTACAATTTAGTTATAGTGAGCAACTACTCACGGAGGAATGATATGGGAGAACGCGTATATCATAAGGAGGCTTTTGACAGAGCGAAGCCCGAGTACAGGGATTCTGTCCTGACCGCAGGCATTGCCGAATTCTCGGAACTCGGTCTGGAAAAAGCGAATATCAACATAATTGCGAAGAAGGCCGGGGTTTCCGTAGGACTTCTCTACAAGTACTTTGAGACCAAGGAGGACTTCTTCATCACCTGTGTTGAGGAAGCGACCAAGACGCTGGAGGAGATAATAGACGGAGTCGTGAATTCCGACGACAAGCTCCTTGTCCGCGCCGAGAAGCTGATCCGGGCAATACAGGCGACATCCGGAGCCGATTCAAAGTACGTAAAACTCTACAATGAGATTACGCGGCTGTCCGAAAACGACGGCGCGGCCGAACTTGCGGCCAAGGTCGAAGGCCTGTCCGCATCGACATACAGAAACTTTATTGAGGCTGCCGTAAAGAGCGGCGACATCCGCTCAGACTGCGACACTGCAATGTTTGCCTTTTTCTTTGACACATTGCTTATGACTCTTCAGTTCTCTTACACCTGCGACTACTACAGGGAGAGGCTCAAACTCTTCTGCGGAGAGAATATCTTCGATGACGATGAGCGTATGGTAAAGGAACTTCTGAAATTCATTGAGTCGGCATTCACCTTCGAACATGCCGATGTTAAACGACTTGAACACTGAAAGCGGGGGACTTTTAATGGGTAAATATGTTATCGCGTACGATGTAGGTACAACCGGTCTTAAGACCTGCCTTTTCGAGATTGACAAAACCATAGTTTTAAAGGATGCCGCATCCCACGGATACGGTCTTTACATAGTTGAAAACGGAGGAGTCGAGCAGGACTTCGACGAGTGGTGGGAGGCCATGGTTCATACCACAAAGGAAATAATGGAAAAGAACCCCGGCGTGAAGATTGAGGGTATTTCCTTCTGCTCACAGATGCAGGGTCTTGTCGCCCTCGACAAAGACGGCAGGGTAATCCGCCGTCCCATGTCATATATGGATCAGCGCGCGAAGGAGGAGATAAAGAAGGGTATCGCAAACGGCATTCAGATTGCCGGAGCGAATGTTTTCAAACTTCTTCCTTATCTCTACTACACAGGCGCCGTATCCTGTTCCGTAAAGGACCCCATATGGAAATATAAATGGATAGAGGCCCATGAGCCCGAAAACTTCAAAAAACTCTATAAGATTGTAGATGTCAAGGAATCGATAATCGCCAGGATGACGGACAGAATAGTCATGACGCCCGACTCAGCCTTCGGACAGCTCCTCTATGACACGAGAAAGGGCCACGAGGGATGGAGCAGGACGGTCTGCAAACTTGTCGATGTAAATCCCGAGCACCTTGCTGAGATAGTTCCCTGCACGGAAGTTGTAGGCGGTCTCACGAAGGCGGCGGCCGATGAGCTCGGCCTCCCCGAGGGTACGCCGGTATTCGGCGGAGGCGGTGACGCCACGCTCATCGGCGTAGGCGCAGGCGCCGTACGTCCGGGCGACACCCACATCTATTCCGGCACATCCGGCTGGGTATCAACCGTGGTTGAAAAACAGACGGTTGATACGGGAGCCATGATTGCCGCGATAGTGGGAGCCGAGGCCGGACGCTACAACTACTTTGCCGAGCACGAGACTTCCGGCAAGTGCCTTGAGTGGGTCAAGAACCACCTGGCTCTTGACGAGATAGATATCTATCTTGAGAAAAGGGATGTCACCCAGTGCCCCGAGAATTTCGAGGAGGCTTACACCAGCCTTTACGACTATCTCTCGAAGGTTATAAAGGACACACCTGCGGGTTCAAACGGCGTGATTTTCACACCCTGGCTGCACGGCAACCGCTGCCCGTTTGAGGATCCGAATGCCTCGGGCATGTTCTTCATTATAAATCTCGAAAACGGCAAGCGCGATATGCTTCGCGCCGTTATCGAAGGCGTGTGCTTCCAGAATCGCTGTATGTATGTGCAGCAGGCGAAAAAGGTAAAGGTCTCCGACACCGTAAGGTTTGTCGGCGGCGGCGCGCTCTCCGACGTCACCTGCCAGATACTGGCAGACGTACTCGGCAAGCGTGTCGAGACCGTGGCCAATCCGCAGAACGTCGGAGCCGTAGGAGCCGCCGCCATAATCGGCGTCGGCATAGGCGCAATCGACAGCCTTGATGCCGTCAAGGATTTCATTCCGGCTGCCAAGACCTTCGAGCCGGATCCGTCCGTCAAGGCCGTATATGACAAGAACTTTGAAGTGTTCAAGACACTTTATAAAAACAATAAGAAGGCATTTGCAGCACTCAACGGTTAACTCTATGAAAATTCTCTTTGTATGTTCACAGAATATGTGCCGCAGTCCGTACTGCGAGTTCATGTTCCGCAAAATGGTTCAAAACACTCCGTCCCTCTGTGACAAAGTTGAGGTGACGCGTTCTTCAGCCGTCATGACACCGGGCACGAGCATCGACCCGCTGACGGTGGAGGCCCTCGTGCGCGAGGGCTTTGACAGGTCGGCTGCCGAGGCCCATGTGCCCGGTTTCATGTACAGAAAAGCCGACAGGAAACTTTTTGATGAGGCCGATGTCATCGTAGGTATGACAAAGTCTCACAAATACCTGATTTTAAATCCGAAGTGGCGCAGGAAGTTCATCACTCTTTCAGAGGCCGCCACCGGAAGGTACGCCGCTGTACCTGACCCGTGGCTACAGCGTGATACGGAGAAGTATATTGCCGAGATGAACAAAATAAAAGTCTATCTCGAACTTTATCTGGAAAGACTTGAAAATGAGTTATAAGAAAAAGCCGAAGGGATTACCCTTCGGCTTTTTTGTTTCTTTTAATCTCCTTCGATTACCGCCAGCGTCAGTATGCCTGCCAGTACGAGGAATATGAAGAAGTATTGTTTCTTTGTGAGTTTCTCTTTCAGGAATATGCGTGAAAGGATTACCGAGAAGACCGCAACGGATGAGATGATGGGGGCGGCTATTGCCCCGTTGTCACTCATGGCGAAGACGTAGGTGAACTGTCCCGCCGTCTCGCAGATTGCGGCGATGGACTTGTCCTTCTGTTTCGGCATGTCCATCTTCACGCCCTTTGCCTTCATGAAGATGAAGAGGCAGAGACCTATAAATGCGAATGTGAGTTCGTATGAGGTGTTTGCAACATTCTCGATGGTGTCTTCGGTTATGCCTATGAGGGGAGATCTGTCGACATCGTCGAGGTAGAAGATGTCGAGGAAGCTTCCGACAGCATCTAAAACCGCATAGCAGAAAGGCATGCCGAAGGCGACAATTGCCAGTTTCTTTCCGAGCTTTTTCTTTCTGTCAGTGTCACCGCTGTTGTCCAGAAACCCTACGCCTAAGATACCGATTACGATTACGATTATCGCTATGGCTGAGGGCAGGGAGATGTGCTCGTGCAGGAAGATTGCGGCGAGGAGGGCGCAGAGAGCGCCTGAGGTGTTCTCTATGGGGTCCGAGATGGATTCCTCAATGAAACGCATACCGAAGTATGAAAGCGTCATGGAGAGGATATAGCAGAACGATACGGGGAAGTAGCGGATTATGTTTACGGGATTGTACCCGATATCCTGTGTCAGGAGAACAAAGCAGGCGTGGAGCCCGAAGACCGCACCGACTATTACACTCGTCTTGAGATGGGCATAAGGCTCATCGGGACGGGCGCCTTTTTTGTAGAAGAGTTCTGCAAGGCTCCAGAACAGGGTGGTTGCAAGAGTGAAAAAAAGCCACATGGTTTATAACTCCAGAAGATTGTCATTAATCAGTTCCTGAAGAGACTTCATAATGCCGAGTTTGATGTGCGGGAATGTGAGACCTCCCTGGAAGAATACGGCGTAGGGCGGCCTTATGGGGCCGTCAGCGGAGAGCTCTATGGAGGAGCCCTGTACGAATGCGCCGGCGGCCATGATAACCTCGTCACCGTAGCCCGGAAGGGGCGAGGGTACGGGGGTGACATAGCTGTCGACGGGCGCCGAGAACTGGATGCCTCTGCAGAAGGCGACGAGGCGCTCCTTTGAACCGAGTTCTATTGACTGGATGATGTCGTAGCGCTCCTCGGATGATTTCGGAACTACGGTAAAGCCGAGTCTCTCATAGAGCGCTGCGGCGAAGACGGCGCCCTTGACCGCGGCAGCGACCACGGTCGGCGCGAGGAAGAGACCCTGATAGAGCTGGGTGTTGAGCATGAGACTCGCGCCCACGTCGCTGCCGATGCCCGGCGCCGTGAGGCGATAGGAGCAGCGCTCTATGAGGTCTTTGCGTCCGCAGATATAACCTCCGATGGGGGCGAGACCGCCGCCGGGGTTCTTTATAAGGGAGCCGACCGTCAGGTCCGCTCCGACATCCGAGGGCTCATGCAGTTCGACAAACTCGCCGTAGCAGTTGTCGACCATGACTATGATATCGGGCTTTATTTCTTTGATGAACTTAATGAGTTCTCCTATCTGTGCGACGGAGAAGGTGGGACGCATGTCGTAGCCTTTTGAGCGCTGGATCTCCACGAGTTTTGTCTTTTCGTTTATCGCGGCTTTAATGCCGTCGAAGTCGAACGAGCAGTCGGGGAGGAGGTCCACCTGCCTGTAGGTTACGCCGTACTCTTTGAGGGAGCCGGGGCAGTCCCGGATTCCTATGACCTCTTCGAGTGTGTCATAGGGTTTGCCGGCAGGGCAGAGCATCTCGTCGCCGGGGAGGAGATTTGCCATGAGGGCCACGGCAAGGGCATGCGTGCCGCAGGTTATCTGTCCGCGCACCAAAGCCGCGTCCGTGTGGAACACGTCCGCATAGACCTTCTCAAGTGTGTCGCGGCCGAGGTCATCGTGGCCGTAACCCGAGGTTCCGGCAAAGCAGGCGGCCGAGACCTTATTCTTTTGCATGGCGCCGAGCACCTTCATCTGGCACTGCTCGGCGACCTTGTCGGCCGCCGCGAAGCGGTCAGACAGGGAGGAGCAGATATCCTCCGAGAGGTCCGCGACCTTCCGGCTTATGCCGAAGG
>CAMYWC010000019.1:0-7987 GCA_947302545.1 uncultured Clostridia bacterium
CCCGGCGATTGGGACATTACGACGAATGCCCTGCCCGGGCAGACAAAGGAAGTTTTCTCCGATTACAGGACCGTGGATGTCGGAATAAAGCACGGCACGGTTGCCGTACTCATTGATGACATGCTCATTGAGATTACGACATACAGAGTTGACGGCGAGTATCTCGACAACAGGCATCCGAAGGGCGTCACCTTCACGCGAAACCTCAGGGAGGACCTCGCGAGGAGGGACTTTACCGTAAACGCCCTGGCATGTTCAAAAGACGGTGAACTCGTCGATGAGTTCGGCGGTCTGAAGGACTTAAACGACAGGGTAATCCGCTGTGTGGGCAATCCCGACGAGCGCTTCGCCGAAGATGCCCTGAGGATTATGCGCGCGCTGCGATTCTCCGCAACACTGGGCTTTTCAATTGACGGGGAGACCTCCGCGTCAATACATAAGAATCGGGAACTCCTGAAAAACATTGCCGCGGAGCGGGTGACGGAGGAACTCCTGAAGCTTCTCTGCGGAGAAGACGTGACGAGAATACTCATCGATTACCGCGATGTATTTGCCGTTATAATTCCGGAACTTGAACCCTGCTTCGATTTTGACCAGAAGAACAGACATCATATCTACGATGTCTATACACATATTGCCCACTCGGTGGGAGGCACCCGGGCTCTGCCCGATGTGCGGCTCGCGCTTCTTCTTCACGACATAGGCAAGCCCGACTGTTTCTTCGTCGATGACGAGGGCGTCGGCCATGCGTACGGCCACGCCGAAAAGAGCGCCGAGCTCGCACAGAAGGCGCTGTCGCGCCTGCGCCTCTCCTCCGACATGCAGGAGACCGTCCTGACACTTGTCCGCTTCCACGATTATCCCGTGGAGCCTTCGAAGAAGATAATCAGGCGGAGACTGAACAAGTTCGGACCGGAACTCTTCGAGAAACTCATGTATGTAAAGATGGGCGACAACTTCGCTCACAACAGGGAGATAAATGACTTTGAACCCCTGATACTTGAAATACTGGAACTCGCGAAAGAACAGGAGAACGAGTGCTTCACCGTGAAGGGACTGGACATAGACGGAAACGACCTTAAAGCGCTCGGCTTTGAGGGCGAGAAGATAGGAAGAATTCTGAACGCTCTCCTTGACGAAGTCATGGATGAGAAACTTGAGAACACACACGAAAAACTGATTGAAAGGGCGACTGCACTTGGAACAGGCGAAGATTGACAGGATAAACGAACTCTACAGAAAATCGCAGAGTGAGGGTCTGACCGAGGCCGAGAAGGCCGAGCAGGCCGTGCTTCGCCGCGAGTATATCGACTCATACAAGCGCAGTCTCGTAAACGAACTCGAAAATACGTATATCGTTGACGAGAAAGGAAACAAGCGCAAGGTTTCCCGAAAGGATAAACAGTGATGGAAAAGATCCCGATTATTGCGGTTGTCGGCCCGACGGCATCCGGAAAAACCGGACTTGCCGTCGCCCTTGCAAAGCGTTTCGACGCGGAAATTCTGTCCTTTGATTCCATGCAGCTTTACAAGGGCATGGATGTGGCCACAGCCAAGCCGACAACCGAAGAGATGCAGGGCATTCCTCATCACATGATCGGCTGTGTCGACAACACGGAAGTGTTCAGCGTGGCAAAATACAGGGATGCCGCAACAGAGATAATCGATGATATCACCGCACGCGGAAAGCGCGTGGTTATGGTGGGAGGTACGGGTCTCTACCTGGATGCCGTACTTGACAATATTGAGTTCCTGGACGACCCCGAAGGCGAAGAGAAACGCATGAAAGTCCGCAGGGAACTCGAGGATGAACTTGAGGAGAAGGGCCGGGAGGCCATGCACGCGAAACTCGCTGAGATTGACCCGAAGACAGCGGAGATCCTCCATGTCAACAACACCGGCAGAGTCCTGCGCGCGCTTGAAGTCTACTACACGACAGGCCACACCATTTCTTATCAGGTTGAACACTCAAAGGACAACGAGAGCCGCTATGCTCCCGTTTTGATAGGACTTACGGCAAAGAACCGCCAGGTTCTTTACGACCGTATAAACGCGCGCGTCGACAGGATGCTTGAGGAAGGCCTGCTCGACGAGGTCAGGGCTTACGTGAACGAGGCCCCGGGCACCACGGCGCGTCAGGCCATAGGACTCAAGGACCTCGCGCCGTATGTCGAAGGCAGGGCCTCGCTCGAGACCTGCGTCTTTTTCCTCAAGCAGGAGACGCGCCGCTACGCGAAGCGTCAGCTGACCTGGTTTCGGAGAAACGAAAAAGTACACTGGCTATTCATCGACGAGATGTCTCAGGACGAGATAGCCGATGAGGCCGAGAGAATAATAAGGGAGGAGGAATCGCAGTGGCAGCAGCAAACAAGCTGACATTCAAAACCGCAATCATAGGATTCATTTCGATTCTGCTGATTGTCTACATCATCTACCAGGCGTACATGATAATCTACGACCCTGTCGGCACTGAGACGGCATATGAGTACACATATACCGACACCATTGACACAGAGGTATTTGTCGCGCGTTCCGAATCCTATGTTGTCAACAGACAAAAAGGTACGATAGTCTCGGCCGTTGAGAACGGCTCGCGTGTCTCCAAGGGCGAGGAGGTTGCTCACATCTTCGCCGAGACAGAAGCCGCCGACACCTATCTGAAACTGCGTGAAGTTGACGAACAGATAGAGCGTTATTCACGTCTCGCCGCCCAGTCGGACAACTATGTCTTCAATGTACGCGATCTTGAGCGCTACATTGATGAAGAGGCGATAGGCCTTGTAAAACTGGTCTCGGAAAGAGATTTCACATCGCTCGATGAAAATGTCAATGAGCTGCGAAACAGGATAGTCACGAAGCAGATTTCAACCGGAAGCAAACTGGATTTTGAGGCAAAGCTCGCAAGCCTGAAATCGCAGCGCGAGTCCCTCGAGCAGCTGAGCACCAAGCACAGAAATGTCATAGCTTCCGAATCCGGCTACTATATCAGCGGAGCTGACGGCTACGAAAACGTAGTGGACTGCGCCGAAATTAAAAACATAACACCCGATGAAGTCAAGGCCGTGTTTGAGGCGAAGCCCTCACCGGTGCCGGAGGGTGCCATAGGACGCATAGTTACGGAGTTTAACTGGTATTTCCTGTTCGTTGTCGATGCAAAACAGGCCGCCGGCCTCTCCGTCGGCAAGGAGATTACCGTAAACCTTCCGTATTCATCCGTGAACTCGGTGAAGGCGAAGGTATACACCATAAATGAAAACCGCGAGACGGGAGAGATGGCAATCGTCATCGCCTGCAATCTCATGAATCCGGACGTCGCATCGCTCCGTCATGAGACCGCGGAGATAGTCATCGCTTCGCACACCGGCCTTAAAATCCCGTCGTCTGCGCTCCGCGTCAACGACGATGGCGAGAAGGGCGTCTACGTGCTCAGCGGTAACATAGCAAAATTCAGAAAAGTCAACATCGTATATTCGGAAGATGACTTCGTCCTGAGCAGGGCGGAGGAAGGCCAGGAGGGCTACGTCCGTCTGTACGACAACATCATTACGGAGGGCAAGGATCTCTATGACGGAAAAATCGTTAAATGACCTGGAACAGTACCGTGCGCAGCGCTGCCGCAGCATAGAGGACAACTACAAGGAAATCCTCGATAATATCGCAAGGGCAACCGCAAAGCGCAACGTTGAAAACGGCGATGTAAAATTCATGGCCGTCACGAAGACCGTCGAACCGTATTTCATAAATCATGCACTCTCGCTCGGCGTGGACCTCATAGGCGAGAACAGGGTGCAGGAGTTCCTCGGCAAGAAACCTGAGCTGAACCTGGACGGCGTGGATGCGCATCTCATCGGTCATCTCCAGACGAACAAGGTGAAGCAGATAATCGGCGAGGTCTCGACCATTCAGTCGGTGGACAGCCTTAAGGTGGCTCAGGAGATTTCAAAAGTCTCGCAGAACAGGGGCCTTACGACAAATGTCCTGGTTGAGGTCAACATAGGCGATGAGCTCTCAAAGAGCGGTATTGAGCAGAATGAACTTACGGAACTCTGCCATGAAATCGCCGAACTTCCCGGCGTCAAGGTTGAGGGACTTATGGCAATTCCGCCGATATGTGAAACGAGTGCGGAAGTACGTGGCTTTTTTGCCGATATGTACAAACTGTTTATTGACATTAGTAGTAAAAAAATAGATAATATATATATGCAAATTTTATCTATGGGTATGACGTCCGATTATGAAGACGCAATACTCGAAGGTGCAAATCTCGTCAGGGTCGGCTCCGGTCTTTTCGGAGCACGAATTTACTAAACCGGAGGACACACAATGGGTAACTTTATTGACAACATCAAAAAGATCACAGGTTTTGAGCCGGAAGATGAATACGGCGAGGACATGGAAGGTTACGAGGGTTACGAGGAAGAGGAATATGTTCCCTCCCGCGCTCCCGCATACCAGGAGCCTGACTATCAGGCACCCGCTCCGCGCGGTAAGAGCAGCGCAAACGTTGTTCCTATGGCACCGAGCAAAGCCATGCTCCAGGTTGTACTTGCAAAGCCCGAGCGTTTTGATGACGCTTCGGCCATTGCCGATCACTTAAACGAGAAGAGAACTGTTGTTTTGAATCTTGAGTCTGCCAACAGAGACGTTGCCCGCAGACTTATTGACTTCCTCTCCGGTGTTGCTTATGCCAACGGCGGTCAGCTCAAGAGAGTTGCCAACAGCACATTCATAATCACACCGTACAACGTAAGCATCACAGGTGACTTACTTGAGGAGCTTGAGAACAGCGGCATGTTCTTCCAGTCATAAATTTTGAGGAGTGGTACAATTGCTTACACCTAAGCAGCTTAAATCGCGCAGTTTCCAGATGGCAGGCAGAAATGCCTACAAAGCGGCTGATGTAGACGCTTTCCTTGATGAGGTCTATGACTCATATGACCAGATGTTCCGTGAAAACGGAGAGCTCGTCAAGAAACTCAACCTTGTAGCTGACAAACTTCAGTCTTACAAGGCCGACGAGGACAATATCAGAAACGCACTCCTCACAGCAGAACGTATGAAGGAGTCCATCGTCGCCGAGGCGAATGACAGCGTCAAGTCTTCCATTGAGGATGGAAAGAAGAAGGCCGATGAGATAGTTTCCGAGGCTGAAAGCAGAGCCGACGAAATCCTCAAGGTCGCACAGTCCAACGCGGCAAAACTTCTCGCCAAGGCTCAGGAAATCTACGACGATCAGGTCAATTCAATAAAAGAGGAAGCCGACAGAGAAGAGGCTTACCTTCTCAATATCAAGGAGCAGTCCGCAAAGGTCCGTGCAGATCTCATGGACTCTTACCAGAAGCAGATAAGCATCCTTGAGTTCACACCCGACTTCTCAGAGGAAGTCGCAGCAGCGCGCGCAAAGAAGAAGGCCGCTCTTGAGGCCGCCGCTGAAGCGCAGGCAGCTGCAGTTGCTGAGGAGTTTGACAATAAAGAAGAACCCGTCGAGTCCGATGAGGCTTCTGACAATGCTGACATAGACGAGTATCTCGCAGCCGAAGAGCCTGAAGAGGCTGATGAGGCTGAAGAGGCCGAGGAGTCAGAAGAGGCTGAGGAAGCCGAAGAGTCCGAAGAGTCCGAAGAGGAATTTGAGGACATTGATTCCGGTGACGATCTTTTCGCCGATGTCGACGACGAAGAGGACGAAGAGGACGAAGACGAGAAAGATGACGACGATGACGACGAAGACGATGAAGACGAATTCGAAGACATCGACGATGATGACGAGGACGACATATCTCTCTTCTAAAAGAAAGAGGCACTTATGACAATCACACTGACACTCCTTGTGGTTGCCCTGCTTGTAGGTTTTGACCAGCTTACAAAGTACCTTGTGCTGATTAACGTTAAGCCTGTTGATGCTGTTCCCGTCATTGACAAAGTCATTCAGTTTCGTTACACCGAAAACACGGGAGCAGCATTTAGCATTTTCAGCGAAAAAACATGGCTGCTATCAATATTTACAGGGGTCATGATAATTGCAGGGCTCCTGTATTTATTTTTGGGCAAGGCCGATAACAAGCTTCAGTTTGCGTCCCTTGTCCTCATAATCAGCGGCGGTCTGGGTAACCTGATTGACAGGCTGTTTCGCGGCTTTGTGGTGGATTTCATCGAATATCTCTTCATGGAGTACGCCGTGTTCAACGTTGCGGATATTTTCGTTACAATCGGTGCAGTACTGCTTGTAATCTCCGTACTTTTCATAAAAAACGGGGGAGAGGAAAAAGATGAGCCCACAGAGCAATGACAACTTTACATTCATCGTTCCCGAAGACATGGACGGTGAACGCATAGATACTGCCGTTGCGCTCGCAGACGATTCCCTGACACGCTCCGCCGTCCAGAAGCTTCTTGAAAAGGGAGACGTTTTCTTAAATGAGGAGAGCGTCTCAAAGAACAGGAAGGTAAAGTGCGGCGACACCGTAAGGGTAATCATTCCCGCTCCCGCGGAGCTTGATATTGTCCCGCAGGATATCCCGCTGGACATTGTATACGAGGATGACGACCTTTTAGTCGTCAATAAAGAGAAGGGTATGGTCGTGCACCCGGCACCGGGAAACCCGGACGGCACGCTCGTAAATGCTCTGCTTTTTCATTGTAAGGGCTCGCTCTCCGGCATAAACGGCGTAATCCGCCCCGGCATAGTTCACCGCATAGACAAGGACACAAGCGGTCTTCTTGTTATCGCGAAGAATGACGCCGCCCATACCGGTCTCGCGGAGCAGATTAAAGAGCACTCCTTCACCCGCTGCTACAAGGCCGTGGTGCACGGCAGCATAAAGGATGATGAGGGTACAATAAACGCTCCCATAGGCCGAAGCCCCAAAGACAGGAAAAAGATGGCCGTCACGGACAAGAACTCAAGGGAGGCCGTGACCCATTTTGAAGTCCTTGAGCGATTCAGGGACTACACATACATAAACTGCAGACTCGAGACCGGACGCACACATCAGATACGTGTTCACATGGCATACAGAGGAAATCCCGTTGCCGGTGACACGCTTTACGGTCCGAAGAACACACCGAAAGAACTCGGCGGGCAGTGTCTGCATGCGCAGAAACTCGGATTCGTCCACCCGACCACGGGCGAGTATATGGAGTTTGAAGCGCCCCTGCCCGATTACTTTGAAAACTTTTTAAGGAAAGTGAGGGACAGCCGATGAATGCGGAAACAAAGGCAAAACTCCAAAAGGATGCCGCAAAGGTACGCATGAGTGTCATCGAAGGCACCTTCAACGCGAAGTCCGGTCATCCGGGCGGATCACTCTCGATAGCTGATATCATCACATATCTCTATCTTTATAAGCTCAACATCGATCCCAAAAACCCGAAGTGGGAGGACAGGGATCGCTTCGTACTCTCAAAAGGCCACACAGCGCCCGCTCTGTACGGTGCAATGGCTCTTAAAGGATTTTTCCCGGAAGAGGAGATAAAGACCCTCAGAAAACCCGATTCGCGTCTTCAGGGCCATCCTTCAATGAATCTGACACCGGGTGTTGACATGAGCACCGGTTCCCTCGGACAGGCCATATCGGTCGCCGTCGGCATGGCGCTCGGCGCCAAGATCAACAATAAGTCCTTCAGGGTCTACACTGTCCTCGGTGACGGTGAGATTGAAGAGGGTCAGGTCTGGGAAGCCGCAATGTTTGCGAGCGCGAAGAAACTTGACAACCTTGTTGTCGTAGTTGATAACAACAATCTCCAGATAGACGGTACAATTGAGGAGGTCAACTCCCCGTATCCCATAGACGAGAAGTTCAAAGCCTTCGGCTTCAATGTCATCAATATTGATGGCCATGATTTTGATCAGATAGACGAGGCCTTCACTCAGGCCGAAAACTGCAAGGGTAAGCCCACAGCCATTATTGCGAAGACAATAAAGGGCAAGGGTGTATCCTTCATGGAAAACCAGGTCGGCTGGCACGGCAAAGCCCCCAACGAAGAGGAA
>CAMYWC010000020.1:0-7949 GCA_947302545.1 uncultured Clostridia bacterium
CGACAGTCGGTGACTGCAAGGACTCCAAACCCGTATTCGACCTCGACTCAGTCGGTATCCTCAATATGCTCACAAAGATGGAGCAGACAGGTCTCGACTGCGGCGGCAACGAGCTTGAAGGCCCCGTACCCGTATTCTACAAGGGCGCATGCGTCACCCCTGTTTACGAGCCTCAGATAATGCAGATTGCAAAACTCAAGAAGAAAGTCGACGCAGGCGCTGAGTATATCCAGACACAGGGTATATTCGACATAGAGGCCTTAAAGCGCTTCATGGACGCAGTCGACAAGGCAAATATTAAGGTCCACATCATGGCAGGTATCATTCCGCTCAAGGCAGCAGGCATGGCCAAGTACATGAACAAAAACGTGGCCGGCATCCACGTGCCCGACGACATGATTGAAAGACTTGCCGCAGCGGCTGCTGAAGGCAAGGAGAAAGACATAAAGGGCCTTCCCGCAAAAGCGGGCATCGAGATGGCGGCCGACATGGTTCGTCAGATTAAGGAAGAAGGCATCTGTGACGGTGTCCACATCATGGCTATCGGCGCAGAGAAAAACGTTCCGACCATTCTTGAGAAAGCCGGTGTCAGCATATGAAGATTACCGTAATCGGAGCGGGCCCCGGCGGCTACGAAGCTGCCATATACGCCGCAAAGAAAGGCGCCGAGGTCGTCCTTGTTGAAAAGGATCAGGTCGGCGGCACATGTTTAAACCGCGGCTGTATTCCTACAAAGGCCTTTCTCGCGACATACAACACGCTCAAGACAGTTGAAGATGCCGACGACTTCGGCATAATCCTCCCTGAGGGCGATGTAAAAATCGACTATCCCGCAGTCCTTGAGCGCAAGAACAAAGTCATGGGCAACCTCGTCAAAGGCGTACAGTTCCTCTGCGACAAGTCCGGTGTGACAATTGTCAAAGGCACAGGCGCCCTCAAAGACAAGAACACCGTCATTGTCACAAAGGAGGACGGCACAACCGAAGAGATTGCGACCGACTACATCATCCTCGCAACCGGTTCCGTACCTACGGCACCTCCGGTATTCAAGGTTGATCACAAGCACGTCGTCACCTCTGACGAAGTCCTGGACTTCTCCGAGGCTCCGAAATCAATGATCTTGGTCGGCGGCGGCGTAATAGGCTGCGAAATCGGTCAGTTCCTCCACTCAATGGGTACGGAAATGACGATTGTCGAGGCTCTTCCGAGACTCATGGCCACAATGGACGATGATGTCTCAAAGCAGATAGCCCGCCAGTTCAAGAAAGAAAAAATCAAAGTCATCTGCGGTGACGGCATTACGGCTGTCGACCCGCAGGGCGACAGCGTAAAGGTCACTCTCGCCTCCGGCACGGAGCTCGAGGCCGAGTACTGCCTGGTCGCTATCGGACGCGCTCCCTACACGGAGGGCCTCGGCCTTGAGGCCGCAGGCGTCAAGATGGCAGAGCGCGGCAGAGTCGCAGTTGACGACCATATGAAGACAAGCGTCGACAATATCTATGCCATCGGCGACATAGTCCCGAGCGCACAGCTCGCACATGTCGCCTCCAAGGAAGGCTTTGTAGCCGTCGACAATATCTTCGGCGAGAACAAGACTATGACATACCACGCCGTTCCCGGCTGTGTATTCACAAACCCGGAACTCGCCTCCTGCGGTACACTTGAGAAGGACCTCATTGCCGCCGGCAAAGAGGCAGGCAAGGATTACCGCGTCGGCACCTTTGACTTCAAGGGTCTCGGCAAGGCTCAGGCCTCCGGCCATATCGCCGGCTTCGTCAAAGTCATTGCCGACATGAATGACGTACTCATAGGCGCTGAGATAGTCGGCGCAAATGCCTCCGACATGCTCCAGGTTCTCACAACCGCCGTCCAGTGCAAGCTGACAGTCGAGCAGGTTGCAGAATCAATCTTCCCTCATCCGACGATGTGCGAAGGCATAATGGAGGCTCTCCACGATGTTCACGGCATGAGTGTTCACAAAGCACCCGCCCTGTGATACAATAAGAAAAAATACAAGGAGAAATAAATATGGCAGATTACAAATATAACAACGGCCATGCATGGGCCCTCATCGAAGGCGATACCGCAAAAATCGGTATCACTCCCTACGCTGCAGAGCAGCTCGGAGACATTGTATATGTTGATCTCCCCGAGGTCGGCGACACAATCTCAGCCGGCGACACTTTCACTGAAATCGAGTCTTCCAAGACCTCATCAGAGGTTCCCGCTCCGCTTTCAGGCGAAATCATTGCCGTAAACGAAGCTCTTGATGACGACCCCGAGAACGTAAACGAAGATGCCTACGCTTCCTGGATTATCGAACTGAAACTCGACGATCCTTCAGAGGCTGACGCCCTCCTTGACGCTGACGCCTACGACGATATCTGCGAATAAGGAAGAAAGACCATGACGCGCCTGAGCTATGCTGAGAGTCATTCTCACGACCCGTATTTCAATCTCAGCTTTGAGAAATACCTCTTCGAGAACGTTCCTGATGACGAGGTGATTTTCTACCTCTGGCAGAATGAGCGTACAGTGGTCTGCGGCCGAAATCAGAACATCTACAAAGAATGCAACCTTGCCGCCCTGGACAAACTCGGCGGTAAGGTTGCGCGTCGTCTTTCAGGCGGCGGCGCGGTCTTCCACGATCTCGGCAACTTAAACTTCTCGTTCATCGCCCGCGACGCCCTGTACGATGTCGACCGTCAGATGGAAATAATCAGGGATGCCCTTTCCCGTATGGGATTCAATGTCGAACGCTCCGGACGAAATGACCTGACCATAGACGGCAGAAAATTCTCCGGCAACGCATTTCACAGAGCAAACGGTTCAAACTGTCATCACGGTACGATAATGATTGATGTAGACCCGGACATCATAAAGGAAGTCCTGACGGTCGACCCCGGAAAACTCGAATCAAAAGGCGTTTCCTCTGTCATATCAAGAGTGGCAAACCTCAAAGACTTCAAAGAGGACATCACAATTGACGAGCTAAAGAAAAATCTTTTTGCAGCCTGCCTCAGGGAATATGACTGCAAGAATTTCTCATCGGAAATAACCATTGAATCAAATATGGTCATCTCCTCAAACGGGCGCCTTGACTGGTTCTCCGACGGCTCAATGCTGACCATGCTCCAGTCCCTCTCTGAAAACCGCACTTTCTTTGCCGACGACAAATGGATTTACGGCAGAAACCCCGCATTCACAAACATCACTGAGCACCGCTTTGACTGGGGCTCCGTAGAGATCTGCCTCAATGTCGAAGGCGATGAAATAAAGGACTGCAAAATCTTCTCCGACTCACTCGTGCCCGAATTCATTCTCGCCGCGGAGGACTCTCTTCACGGCACGAAATACTCCCCTGACAAAATAAAAGCCGCCATCGACAAGGCTGCGGCCGGTGTCGATGACGACGTTGCTTCAATATCCGAAGATATTAAGAGTCTCTTTTGATTATAATTTTAAAGTGAATTTGTCGCCTCTTATGTATTGATGTGAAATATGTAAGGGGCGACCTTTTTGATCGTAAATTACCTCGTGCAGGAAGAGGAGCGGCGAGCCGACCTCTATGCCGAGGAGTGAAGCCTTGTTCTCGTCCGCGGAGATGAGCGAGACGTCGTGAGACGCCTTTGACGGCTCTATTCCGTACGAGCGAAGCAGGCTGTAGAGCGAGCCGCGCAGATCACTCTCCAGAAGATAGGAATATACAAATGAGAAGTGGTTGCGCTCCAAAATTACGGGCTCGTCGTCGGCATAGCGAAGGCGGTCTATCTCGACAACGCGGGACTCGGACGGAACCTTGAGTTCGATCACGTCCTCCTTTGTCGCCTTCACCGAGCGGGCTCCGAGCACCTTCGACGACGCAACCCTGCCGACAAGACGGCAGGCGTCGTGAAAACTTGTGATGGGCTTTACGTCAATCTCCATGGACGGCACGGACACGAACGTGCCCTTGCCCTGTCTGCGGACTAAAAGCCCCTCCTCAGACAACTCTTCAAGAGCTTTGCGGACCGTAATACGAGAGACCTCGTATTTTTCGCAAAGCTCCTGCTCTGAAGGTATCCTGGAGTCTATCTCATAGACTCCGTTTTCTATCTCTGCGCGAATCCTCGCCACAAGCTGCTTGTAGAGCGGATTCGCGCTGTTTCTTTCTATCTTAGCCGACATATCCTATCTTGTCTGCAAGCTCCTTCTCAAGGAAGACATATGCATCGCGATGCATCTTCATGAATGTGCAGGGGCAATGAGGATCGAGTTTGTCGCCGAGCAGAAGCTGCTTTGCGGCCTCTTCCTTGTTGTTGCTCATTATCATGAGAAGTGTGCGGGCACGCATGATCTGACCCATACCCATTGTGAAAGCGGTGCGCGGTACATCGTCAATGGAAGCGAAGAAACGTGCATTTGCTTCGATTGTGGACTGATCAAGAGTCTCCATGTGAGCCTTGTCCCAGAGCGTGTCGCCGGGCTCGTTGAATGCGAGATGTCCGTCAGGACCTACGCCGAGAACCTGGATTGAAACATCGGAATTGTCGATGACTTCATTGAACTCCCTGAGGTTCTGTTCAGGATCGCCGATACCCTTTGCTACATATGTGTTTGCCTTATCAATGTTGATATGGTTGAAAAGGTTGTCATCCATGAAGTATCTGTAGCTCTGGTCATGTGTACCGGGGAGACCTACATACTCGTCGAGGTTTACGGAGTGAACCTTTGAAAAATCAAGGCCCTCTTCGCTGCAGCGGCGGGCAAGCTCCTTGTACATGCCTACAGGTGATGAACCCGTAGCAAGACCGAGCGTAGTCTCAGGATTTGCGCGTACTTCGTTGTCGATTAAATCGGCGGCCTTCTTGCAAAGCTCCTCATAATCCTTACAAACTATTACTTTCATGTTTACTCTCCTTACTTTTTTCTGCAGATTATTTCATCTTTATTCTTGTATATATGAGCCTCGGGTACTACACCGCGCACGCAGCTTGTGGGGTACACGCTGACTTCGCGACACAGGATCGTACCGGGATTCAATACGCTGTTGCAGCCGACTTCAACATAGTCGCCGAGCATGGCGCCGACTTTCTTTCTGCCGGTCTCTATGTGATCGCCCTCGTTGTTGATAACAACGAGCTGCTTATCACTCTTTACGTTGCTGGTTATGGAGCCCGCTCCCATATGGCTCTTGTAGCCGAGGATTGAGTCTCCTACGTAGTTGTAGTGAGGAACCTGAACATTATCAAAAATGATTACATTCTTAAGCTCCGTGGAGTTGCCTACCACACAGTTCTTGCCGACAAGCGCGCTGCCTCTTACAAAGGCGCACTGGCGGACTTCAGAACCCTCACCGATAATACAGGGGCCATGGATGTAAGCAGTCGGGAAAACCGTTACTGACTTGTGAATCCAGACGTCATCTTCAGGATGATCATATTCGGAAAGGTCAAGTGTCTTACCTATCTCAAGGATGAGATCGGAGATTCCCGCGAGGGCTTCCCAGGGATAGGTGAATCCCTTGAGATAGTCAGCGGCAACCGTGTGTTCAAGGTCGAAAAGATCGATAATTTTGATGTCTGCCATTATTTCTTCACCTCAACAAGATGTCCTGATTTCTCCATCGCTGCGATGATGTAGTCAACGTTTTCCTCGCATTCCGCGTCAGAACCGGCCTCGGCCATTACGCGAAGCACGGGCTCAGTGCCGGACTTTCTGAGAAGTACACGGCCGTTGTCACCGAGCTTGTTCGTGCAGTCCTGTACAGCCTTCATGACTGCAGGGTCGTTCATTGTGCCGTCCTTGTCATCGACGATAACATTCTTCAGGACCTGAGGGTACATACGTATATCAGCCGCAAGTACGGACAGGGGAAGCATGGTGTCAACAAGGATGTTCATAAGCATGATGGCGGTGATGAGACCGTCACCGGTATGGGCATACTTTCTGAAGATGATATGGCCGGACTGCTCACCGCCAAGAATGTGGTCATATGACTTCATGTTCTCATAGACATATCTGTCACCGACAGCCGTCTACTCATAGCCGATGCCGCACTTATCAAGGGCCTTGTAGAGACCGAAGTTACTCATAATCGTAGTAACTACGGTGTTTGACGGCAGCTGGCCGTGGGCTTTCAGATACTTCGCGGCGACATACATGATTACGTCACCGTTGACCTCGTTGCCGAGCTCGTCAACGGCAAGGCAGCGGTCTGCGTCGCCGTCGAAGGCAAAGCCGACATCGAGATTGTTCTCACGTACAAACTTCTTTAAACCTTCAATATGTGTTGAGCCTGCATCCTTATTTATGTTGATGCCGTTCGGCTCGTTGTTTATGACATATGTCTTGGCACCGAGGGCCTGGAATACGGACTGGGCCTCCATCCAGGAAGCACCGTTCGCGCAGTCAAGACCGACTTTGCAGTTTTCGAAGCTCTTCGTTGCGAGGTTTGTAAGGTAACCAATGTAACGGTTTCTGCCGTTATAGAAGTCGATTGTCTTACCGATTTTATCCTCGGAAGCGAAGGGAATCTCGGGGATTTCACCGTCGATATACTTCTCAATCTCGTCCTGGAGATCGTCATCCATCTTCTCGCCGTTGTCGTTCATGAGCTTGATACCGTTGTCATAGAACGGGTTGTGAGAGGCAGAAATCATTACACCGCAGTCAAAGTTCTCTGTTCTTGTGATAAAGCTGACTGACGGTGTAGTTGTTACGTGAAGAAGATAAGCGTCGCAGCCGGACGATGTAATGCCCGACGCAAGCGCAGCTTCATATGTATAGGATGAAAGTCTTGTATCTTTGCCGATTACAATCTTTGCGCCTTCATGTTTGTTGGAATAGTAGTAGCCGAGATAACGGCCGATCTTAAACGCGTGCTCTGAAGTCAGGTCCACGCCTGCCTTACCGCGAAATCCGTCTGTACCGAAATACTTACCCATAGATTTACTCCTTTCAAAATCGAATACGTGTCCATTATATAGGATTTGTGCCCAAAGTCAATATAACATTATATAACATTATAAACAATTAACAATTGACCGCACGATTTTGTTGTGCTAAACTTGTCTTTGCGTTTTATTAATAATGTATGGTGTTGAAGAGAAAGGCATCATACAAGGAGGTACGAGAATGTACAAAAAAGTATCACCCAACCTGGACTTCGTTGAACGCGAGAAGCAGGTACTTGACTTCTGGAAAGAAGAGAAGATTTTCGAAAAGACCGAGGAGAAAAAAGGTCCGTCCTACGTATTCTATGACGGCCCGCCCACGGCGAACGGCAAGCCCCACATCGGGCACGTGCTCACCCGCGTCATCAAGGATATGATTCCCAGATACCGCACAATGAAGGGTTACTACGTTCCGAGAAAAGCCGGCTGGGACACACACGGTCTCCCCGTTGAGCTTGAGGTCGAGAAGGAAATCGGCATCAACGGAAAGGAACAGATTGAGGCATACGGCCTTGAACCTTTCATCGAAAAGTGCAAGGAAAACGTATGGAAATATAAAGGCATGTGGGAGGATTTCTCCGGCACGGTAGGTTTCTGGGCCGACATGGACAATCCTTATGTCACATACCACAACGACTTTATTGAATCAGAGTGGTGGGCACTCAAGCAGATTTACGACAAGGGTCTCATGTACAAGGGCTTCAAGATAGTCCCGTACTGCCCCCGCTGCGGAACGCCGCTCTCATCGCACGAAGTAGCCCAGGGCTACAAGGACATCAAGGAGCGTTCCGCAGTCGTCAGAATGAAGGTTGTCGGCGAGGACGCATACTTCCTTGTCTGGACGACAACCCCCTGGACACTCCCCTCAAACGTCGCCCTCTGCGTAAACCCGGATGACGAGTACTGCAAGGCGAAGGCAAAGGACGGAAAGGTATACTATCTCGCAACCGCTCTTCTTGACGCAAACTTCTCAAAGCTTGCCGAGGGTGACGAGAAGCCCTACGAAATCCTTGA
>CAMYWC010000021.1:0-7821 GCA_947302545.1 uncultured Clostridia bacterium
TAGCGCAGCTGGGACTTCCCGACATGAAGATTCCCATCCAGTACGCCCTGACCTACCCGGAGAGGTACGAGTCGCCGACAGGCGAGCTGGACCTCGCGGCACTCGGCACGCTTACATTTGCCGAGCCCGATTATGATACCTTTGACTGCCTCTCGGTCTGCCGCGAGGCCATAAAGCGCGGCGGCCTTTATCCCGCCGCGGCAAACGGCGCCAATGAGCAGGCAAACTTCCTGTTCAGGAACGGCCGCATAGGCTTCCTCGATATAGGCGAACTTGTCGGTGAGGCCATGGAGGCCTGTGAGAGTACGGAAGAATATACGCTTATGGATGTTATGACGGCTGACAGGCTCGCCCGCGAATTTGTCAGCAGAAAGGCAGGATCCCTTTAATGCTCTCGAGCATCTGGTCCACGGTATGGCCGATCCTTGTCGCCATACTTTTCTTCGGCATCATTATTATGAGCCATGAACTCGGCCATTTTACTTTTGCCAGGATTTTCAAAGTTAAGATAAACGAGTTTTCCATCGGTATGGGACCCGCGCTCTTCAAAAGACGGAAAGGGGATACCGACTATTCGCTGCGCCTTCTGCCGATAGGCGGATACGTTGCGATGGAGGGCGAGGACTCCGAGAGCCCGGACGAGAATGCCTTCAATGCAAAGCCCTGGACGCAACGCGCAATTATCATAATTGCGGGCGCAACGGTAAATATCCTGACGGGCATTATCATTATGGCGGTAATACTCAGCACCTCTGACCTTATAGGAACCCCCGCAGTCGCAAAGTTTTCCGAAAACGCGGCGAGTCAGGCGGGCGGTCTTCGGGAGGGTGACAGGATCATCGCCATAGGAAACGATAAAATCCACACCGAGTACGACCTCTCATTTTATATGATGAGAGACGAGGATGCCGTCTTTGACTTCCTTGTCGAGCGTGACGGCGAGGAGCAGATGATCCGTTCCGTAAAGTTCGACACGGCTGAAGTGGAAGGTGTAAAGACGGTAGTCTACGACTTCGCCATATTCGGAATTGAACCGACATTCGGCTCAGTACTGAAATACTCTCTGCTCGACTCGCTCTCAATTGCCCGTATCGTGTGGACAAGTCTCTACGATATTGCAACACTCAACTTCGATCTTAAGAATCTCTCCGGCCCCATAGGCACGGTGGACATAATAGCAGACACAACCACGGACGCGGTCAACACGATGGACTTCTCGAGACTGCTTACGATTATGGCCTTCATCGCCATCAACATAGGTGTCTTCAATCTTATCCCGTTTCCCGCCCTTGACGGAGGACGTTTCCTCCTGATTATCTTTGAGGGGCTGACGGGAAAGAAGATGCCGCTTCGTATTGAAGCCGCCATAAACAACGCGGGCCTGGCACTTCTGCTCGGTCTCATGGTTGTGGTGACAATCAGTGACATATCCAAGTTCTTTTAGGGAGGTACTGCTGTGGAATTCACAAAACCCAGAAGAAATTCAAGACAGGTGGACGTCGGCGGAATAAAAATCGGCGGCGGTGCTCCCATAGTCATACAGTCAATGCTCAATGTCATCTCAAGTGACATTGAGGGAAACATAAAGCAGGCGAAGGCCCTTGAGGACGCGGGATGCCAGATTATACGCATCGCGGTTTCATCCATGGATGACATTCCGCTCATACCTGCTCTCAAGGAGGCTGTAAAGACACCTCTCGTGGCTGATATACACTTTGATTACAGAATTGCCCTTGCATCCATAGATGCCGGTATAGACAAGGTACGTATAAACCCCGGTCATATCGGTGCGCGGGAGAATGTCGAGAAGGTTGTCGATGCCTGCAAGGCAAAGGGTATTCCAATCCGTATCGGCGTAAACTCCGGATCCGTTGAGAAGGAACTTCTCGAGAAGTATGACGGACCCACACCGAGAGCCATGGCGGAGAGTGCATTAAACCACGCAAGGATTCTTGAGTCGTGTGATTTCTATGACACCGTAATTTCCATAAAATCATCCGATGTCAGAAACACCATAAACGCATACAGAATAGTCGCCGAAGAGTGCGACTATCCGCTCCACCTCGGTGTCACCGAGGCGGGCACGGCCTACAACGGCCTTATCAAGTCCTCAATAGGCATAGGTTCTCTTCTTGCCGACGGCATAGGCGATACCATACGCGTATCGCTCACCGCGGACCCGGTTGAAGAGATAAAAGCGGCCCATGACATTCTCATGTGTCTGGACCTCATTGAAAACGAGGCGCAGCTTATATCCTGCCCGACATGCGGCAGGACACAGATTGACCTCATCGCCATAGCGAATGAGGTTGAGGAACGCCTGCGCTCCGTCCACAAGCCCATCAGAGTTGCCGTCATGGGCTGCCCGGTAAACGGTCCGGGTGAAGCGAAAAACGCCGACATAGGCATCGCCGGCGGCAAGGGATGCGGCCTCATCTTTAAAAAGGGCGAAGTAATAAAGAAAGTTCCCGAAGAGCAGCTTATCGATGAGCTCTTCGCTGAGATAGAGAGGTTATAAAGTGCCGCAGTTTCAGAAGAAAAGGATAGACGATTTATTTGCATCGGTTATGGATGAGACATACCCGGAGAGTTTCAGGTATGCCGAAATAACCGACATGAAAATAAACAGACAGACGAGGGAAATGCGTCTGTCTGCGGTCTGTGCTGCCCACTTTGAAAAGGCGGACACATTTATTTCCGTATTCTCCGATGCGGTTCGGGAAAGTCTGAACCTCGAAAAAGTGACGGTTAATCTGAGCGTTCCCGAGAAGGATGAGCCGGACAAGGATGAGCTTCTTGACAAACTCAAGGAGATGCCGGAATACCGCTTTATCTTGAGACCGCAAAGGTAATCTACGGAAACAAAATCGGCAAAAAGCCGAAGAAGATATCTGAAATCGAATGGGATGACGGCACTGTTGTTGTCTGGGGCGATATCTTCAGCCTCAACATAAGGGACACCAAGGACGGCAGAAGCAAGATCATCACCTTTAACATAAAGGATGACACGGGTGCCTATCCCGTGAAGATAATAAAGCAGGTGCAGGAAGTCGCTTCCCTCTGCAAGCGCCTCAAAGACGGTCTCACCGTAATTGTACGCGGTGCAATTGTATCTGACAGGTACAAGGGTGAGTTTGTCATAGAGGCTGCAGCCATTGCCGAGGTAAAAAAGATCGTCAGAACGGACGACGCGCCGGAGAAGCGCGTTGAACTTCACATGCACAGCAATATGTCGGCCATGGATGCCATGAAGGATGCCGGCGCCCTCGTTGCGCGCGCGGCGGACTGGGGCCACAGGGCCGTCGCCATAACCGACCACGGCGTACTTCAGGGCTATCCTTCGGCCTTTGCCATGGCCGAGAAGAAGGGTATAAAGGTCATCTATGGCGTGGAGTCATATGTCTATGATGACGTGCGCGAAGGTGCGCCTCAGGGCTGGGATGCCATCCAGGCAATGCTTAAGGAAAAGGATATCGGAGATTCTTCGGATGTCCATCGTCATACCTACCATCAGATTATTCTGGCCACCAACAACACAGGTCTTAAGAATCTCTATAAACTCGTCTCAAAGGCCCATACGGAGCACTTCTTCTACAGACCGGTAACATTGAAGTCCGACCTCATAGAGCATAGGGAAGGCCTCATTCTCGGTACTGCCTGTGAAGCCGGTGAACTCTATAAGGCGATTGAAAACGGCGAGTCAGAGGAACGTATCAAAGAGCTCGTTGATTTCTATGATTATCTGGAAATCCAACCCATAGGAAACAACGCTTTCAAACTCCGTCCGACCTATGAGAAGGACAAGGTTACAAAGCAGCTTGTCATGATTCCGCCGAAGTATGATTCGGAGGAACAGCTGCGCGAAATGAACAGGAAGATCGTGAAACTGGCGGAGGACGCCGGGAAGTTATGTGTCGCCACGGGCGACGCCCATTTCCTTGACCCGGGTGACTCCAAGTACAGAGCGGTCCTCATGTACGGACAGGAGTTCCGCGACGCGGACATGCAGGCACCGCTCTACTTCAAAACCACGGGCGAGATGCTTGAGGAGTTCTCCTACCTGGGCGAGGAAACGGCCCGCAGGGTAGTTGTTGAGAACCCGAATAAAATAGCCGACATGGTGGAGAGTATAAGACCCGTGCCTGCGGGTAACTTCCCGCCGTCAATCGAGGGAGCCGAGCATGAGCTTGAAGAGCTCTGCTATACGAGAGCGAAGCAGCTCTACGGAGATCCGCTCCCCGAATATGTCTCTGAGCGCCTCGATAAGGAGCTTACATCAATCATAAAACACGGCTTTGCCGTACTTTATATTATCGCCCAGAAACTCGTCAAAGACTCCGAGGACCACGGTTATCACGTAGGTTCGCGTGGCTCCGTAGGCTCGAGCTTCGTTGCGACGGCGGCAGGTATTTCAGAGGTCAACCCGCTTGCGCCTCATTACCGCTGTCCCAAGTGCAAACATACTGAGTTTTTCTTAAACGGCGAAGTGGGTTCGGGTTACGACCTGCCGCCGAAGGACTGTCCGGAATGCGGCACGCCGCTTATCCGTGACGGACATGATATTCCTTTTGAGACCTTCCTCGGTTTCAAGGGAGATAAATCGCCCGATATCGACCTGAATTTCTCCGGCGAATACCAGTCGGAGGCGCACAGGTACACAATAGAACTCTTCGGCGAGGACCACGTTTTCAAAGCCGGAACAGTCGCGACAATCGCCGACAAGACGGCATTCGGTTTCGCGAAGAAGTATTATCAGGACAAGGGCATTGTCGCAAACTCCGCTGAGATACAGCGCATTGTTGACGGCTGTATGGGCGTCAAGCGCACCACCGGTCAGCATCCGGGCGGCATGGTTGTTGTTCCCGACAACTACGATGTCTATGACTTCACTGCCGTACAGTACCCTGCCGATGACAAGGGCAAGGGAATGATGACGACTCACTTCGACTTCCATTTCCTGCACGACACCATCCTGAAGCTCGACAACCTCGGCCACGATGTTCCGACCATGTACAAGTATCTCGAGGACATGACCGGAATTGCCATAGACGATGTAGATGTCTGTGACCCGAAACTTTACGAACTGTTCACCAGTCCCGAACCTCTCGGCATAACGCCTGAGGATATCGACGGATGTGAGACCGGAACCCTCTCGATTCCGGAGATGGGTACATCGTTCGTACGCGGCATGCTCATGGAGTGTAAGCCGAAGAACTTCTCCGACCTGCTTCAGATCTCAGGTCTCTCACACGGCACGAACGTATGGCTCGGAAATGCGCAGGAACTCATTCACAACGGTATCTGCACCATCTCTGAGGTTATCGGTACACGAGACAACATAATGGTCGGTCTCATGCACTACGGTCTCGACCCGAACATGGCTTTCAAGATTATGGAGATAGTCAGGAAGGGCAAGGCAAGCGAGAAGATGACCGATGAGCATATCAAGGCCATGAAGGAGCACGATGTTCCGCAGTGGTCTATTGATTCCTGCTTCAAGATAAAGTACATGTTCCCGAAGGCTCATGCCGCGGCCTATGTCATGGCTGCGCTCCGCCTCGCGTGGTTTAAACTTTATCGCCCGCTTGAGTATTACGCGACATTCCTGACTGTCCGCGGCGATGACATAACCGCCTTCGATATTATGGCGGACCCTCAGTCAAATGTAGCGAGAATCCATGAACTGAACGCCAAAGATGACTTCAACAAGAAGGATGAGGACACCGTCATGTGTCTTCAGGTGCCTCTTGAGATGAAGGCCCGCGGCGTGGAATTCCTCACCGTTAATCTCTACAAGTCAAGGGCCACCGTATACACGATTGAGGACGGTAAGATCCGTCTTGCCTTTAAATCAATAAAAGGTCTCGGTGATTCCGCCGCGGCCGCACTCGAAAAAGCAAAGGATGACGGAGACGGACCATATACCTCCGTCGAAGACATCCAGAACAGATCCGGTATTTCCTCCGCGGTTGTTACCGGACTTAAGGAACTCGGCGCGCTTGTCGGTATACCCGACAGCAGCCAGATGAGCCTGTTCGGCTAAGCGAAAGGAGTAAACAAGCATGATAGGTCTCGGAAAATGGAAACTCAATGTAGCGGTGCCTTTCCTCAAGGCAGACCCGATTCTCACGATAGCTGAGAAGAACGGAAAATATGAATTCACGATTGATGCACAGGGCTTCGGCATTACACCTGCGCTAAACCTTGTTGATGTGCGCGAGGAAAATGCCAACACTCTCAGAGTCAAGGCTCAGGTGCCTATGCTTAATATCGGTGATCTCTCGGGAGTTCTCACTTTTGAGGGAGCATTCTGCAGCGGAGATATTGAAGTTCCGATGATGGGCAAGATCGCCGTCAAGGGAGAAAGAGTAGGATAATATGGAAGGACTCGCCACATTCAAGGCTTTTCTTGACGAGAACTATCCTCGTCTTGACAGTAAGATTGATATCTTCAACAAAGCCCTGCTCGCGGAATCTCCGCAGGGCTTTACCCAGTCGATATCCTATTTCACACATTTAAACTCAGGCGGCAAGATGCTTCGCGGCGTCCTTGCCGACATGGGTTATTACATTATGCACGGTGAGCACGGTGTTGAATACGCCGACCAGCTCGCGCTCTCACTCGAGATTTTTCAGTCATCAATCCTGATTCATGATGATCTTCTGGACCACGGCAATACGAGACGCGGCAAGGAAACGGCTCATGTGCGCATTTTCAAGGAATTCAACATCTCCAATGCCAAGGTTCTGGAGGAGAGCCCGGACGTCATGAAGGACTTCGTCTCAGGCGTCTCGGTAGCATTGGGCTATGTAGGACTTTATCTCGCATATGAGAAACTTCTCGAGGAGTATGAGGACAACCCCAACATCTACCGCCTGCTCAAGCAGTACAACCAGATGGTCATAAAGACCGTTGAAGGCGGAATAATGGATGTAGTCGTACCGTTTTCAGAGCGTTACAAGGATCAGATTCCGGTACAGAGTCCGATTCCGACAGACCCCTTCGTGGTTATAGAAAACCTCGCAACACTCAAGACCGCTTACTATACGACCATGGGTCCCATTGTGCTCGGTATGATCCTCGCGGGTGCTACGGACGAACAAACCTCGGCCGTATCCGACGTCATGCTCGATGCCGGTCTTGCCTTCCAGATTCAGGACGACCTCCTCGGCATCTATGCCGACTGGAACGACCTCGGCAAGGACGTAGGCGCCGATGTTGCGGAGTATAAGCAGACCTTCCTTTACGCCTATGTCAAGGCGAACGATGAGGAAGCCCTGTCGGAACTTAACAAGTTCTACGGCGACAACACCATTGACATTGACGGCGTAAAGGCTGTTCAGGAGATTTTCAATAAGACCGGCGCCTACAAATTTGCTCACGACAAGATGGAGTTCCACTACGCGCGGGCAAAGGAGCGCCTCTCGAAGATAAACTTCCTCGACGATGAGGGCAAGGCCCTTATCCTCGGCTTTATCGAGTATCTCGAACAGCGCAAAAAATAACTGAAATTTTTCTTGTATGAGACTGCCTTTGATAGTATAATATTGCCAAATTGTCTACGGCGCGTATGCGCTATCGGAGGTTAATATTATGCTCGGCAAGTTTGTCAGGGTAAAGGTAACGACTCCGATTGGTACAGCGGATTCAGCAGGACTCATCTACAAACTGAACTACGGAGATATCGATCTCGTTACCTCAAGCGGACGCAGAAAGCTTCATGCGTTCGTACTCGGCATTGACCACCCCGTCACAACCTTTGACGGCAGAATCAACGCCACATGTGAAAAGAACGGAGAAACTTACTATCTCGTCGCTCC
>CAMYWC010000022.1:0-7589 GCA_947302545.1 uncultured Clostridia bacterium
ACAGGGCGGGATACTATCCCCATCAGCTCTCCGGCGGACAGCAGCAGCGGGTCGCCATAGCGAGGGCCCTGGCCCTTGAGCCGGATATCCTCTGCTTCGATGAACCTACATCCGCACTTGACCCGGAACTCACCGGCGAGGTCTTAAAGGTTATCCGCGAACTTGCCGAGGAGCACATGACCATGATAATCGTCACTCATGAGATGGCTTTTGCCCGCGATGTAGCTGACAATATCATCTTCATGAACAAGGGTGTAATTGCAGAGCAGGGACCTGCGAAAGAGATTATTGATAATCCACAAACAGAGCGCCTGAAAGCGTTTTTATCTGTCTAATATTGACTTTGACACGGAGCCCTTTTCAGTTTATTATATTTGTATATAATTTCTCTGAGGAATGTGGCTCTATGGACTTAGCACAGCTTGCAATTGAACATGGTTTTTCACACGCAGCGGAGTTTGACCCCAAGGTTCTTGAGGCCAGACACGATGTCCGTGCGATGTGCGAAGAGGACAAGTGCCACGCCTACGCGAAGAACTGGACTTGTCCTCCTTTTTGCGGCACGGTAGAGGAGTGTCAGGAGAAGATGCACTCCTACAATAAGGCCGTGCTCCTTCAGACGGAGGGCAAGCTGACCAAGGTCATTGACTGGCTCGGATATATTGAATTCGGAAAGAAGCACAACGACCTTCTTTACTCGTTTGCCGACACTGCCCGCGAACTTTATCCGGGCTGCCTTATCCTGGGCGGCGGAGGATGCCGTATGTGCACGAAGTGCGCTCATCCGAAGCCCTGCAGACATCCCGACAAGGCGATTTCATCAATGGAGGGCTACGGCCTTCTGGTATCAAGAGTATGTGAATCCGCAGGCCTCCCGTATTACTACGGCGAGAAGACAATAACATATTGCGCCTGCATTCTTTATAACGAACAGGAGACAGAATGAAACCCAAGATCATACTGATTGTTCTTGCAATGCTTCTCACTTTCTCGGGCTGTACGCTTGAGATAAACGGCAGCCCTCTGCTGCTTGAGGAGCCGCAATTTGAATATGATCCCCCGAAAATCTACCTGCAAAGGGACATCACGATGACCTTTACGGGTGATGTCTCTTTTGCTGACAACTGGCATATCATGGAATACGCCGCCAGGAAGAACCTGAGTCCCGTATCGCTCATTTCAGAGGACTTGAAGTATGAGATGGCAAATGCCGACATCGCCCACATGAACAATGAGTTCTGTTTCTCAACAAAGGGCAAGCCGATAAAAAAAGCATATAATTTCAGGGCTGCTCCTGAAAATGTAAAATACTATAATGACCTCGGCATAGACTTTGTAACACTGGCGAACAACCACTGTTTCGACTACGGTCCGGAAGCCTTCCTTGAGATGCTTGACGTGTTAAACGGAGCGGGCATCAAATATGTCGGCGCGGGTAAAAACCTCGCCGAGGCCGCGGCACCGATCTACTACACTATCGACAAGAAGACAATCGCCTTTGTTGCCGGTTCACGCGCCGAGAAGACCATAAAGACTCCGGAGGCCACCGACACGGACCCCGGCGTCCTCTACTGCTACAAGACGGATAAGCTCGTCTCCGCCATAAAAGAGGCCAAGTCCAAGGCTGACTTCGTCGTTGTACTTGTCCACTGGGGCACGGAGGACTCGCACAAGCTTGAGCCTGATCAGAAGACTTCGGCACGTGCCTATGTTGACGCCGGTGCCGACCTCATCGTCGGTGGCCATGCCCACTGTCTCCAGGGTATTGAGTACTACAAGAATGTGCCGATAATCTACAATCTCGGCAACTTCCTTTTCAGCAATAACAATGTTGACACCGCACTCCTCAAGGTGACGCTTTCCCATGACGGAAAACTCACCGTACAGCTTATTCCGGCTGTACAGAAGGACTGCAATGTCATGTCTCTTGCGGGCACGCCTGACGGCAGGAAGGTGCTCGATGACATAGAGAGCTATTCCGAGGGCATTAAGATTGATGATAACGGCATTGTTACAGGTTGACATTAATACCTTATTATGCTAATATTATCGGGCGCGAAACCGCGCCCGACAGACACGCAGAGGTATCGAAGTGGTCATAACGAGGCGGTCTTGAAAACCGTTTGGGTTCACGCCCGCGTGGGTTCGAATCCCACCCTCTGCGCCAACGAAAAGCCCGGAGCCGATGCTCCGGGCTGTTTTTAAAGGCGGTAGTTTATTTATGATGAATATGCTTGAAGAAGCCATAATCTATTCAGCCATGATGCATAAGGGACAGGTCCGTAAATTCGGCGATTTCCCTTACATTTTCCATCCTCTGGAAGTGGCCCAGATCCTCTCCACCATGACCGATGACGAGGAAGTCGTCACTGCAGGTATCCTGCACGACATAGTTGAAGATACTGACGGTTCGGTTAAGGATATCGAGAACAGATTCGGCAAACGTGTCGCCATGATTGTGGCATACGAGACAGAGAACAAGTACCCCGAAGAGGACAGAAGCGCCACCTGGAAGCGCAGGAAAGAGTATTCCCTGGCCGCTCTCAAAAATTCAAATGACCAGGGCATACAGATGCTCTGGCTCGCCGACAAGCTCGCAAATCTCCGCTCGCTTGCCAGAATCTACTCCGAGATCGGTGATGCCATGTGGGAGGGTCTGAACGAAAAGGACCCCGAGCTTCAGCGCTGGTACTATAAATCCGTCGCGGAGGCACTCGAACTCTCATTCAACAAGACGGGCGCCTTCAAGGAGTACATTAAACACATAAATTCTATCTGGCCGGGTACTTTCGACTCCGAAAAGGCCAGATATAAGAAATACAGGGAAGTTTCCGTCGACGGCTGCAAGATGGTCGGCCGCGGCGCGAAGGGCGAAGTCTACCGCTATGATGACGAGCTCGTAATCAAGGTCTACAACGAGAAGAACACCTATCGTGATGTTGAGAACGAGATTGCGACAAGCCGTAAGGCCTTTGTACTCGGTGTTCCGACAGCCATCTCATTCGGTATCGTATCCGTAGGCGACCGCTACGGCGCCATGTACGAACTGGTTGATTCAGAGACCATCTCCTCAATCATCTCCAAGTCACCGGGACGCGTTGAAAACTATGCCGACATAATGGCTGACCTGGCTCATGAGGTACACGCAATAGAGGTTACCGAAGAGGACGGATTCGGCAGGGCGGAAGACCGCCATATCCGCAGAATCGACAGAGGTCTCGCCAATGAGGACGCAGCCCTCGCAGAGCGCTGCAGGCAGCTCGTAAACGGCCTTTCCGATGCAAACACGCTCATCCACGGTGATTTCCATACCGGAAATGTCTTCCTTCAGAGAGGTGAGCCGCTTCTCATAGATATGGACCGTGTATCAGTCGGCCATCCCATATTTGAGATAAGCGACCTTCTCATGGCCTATGTCGTACGCGGCGAGGATGACCCCGCTGTCGTTTCCGACTATATGGGCTTCTCTTACGAGACCGCGAAAAAGTTCTTTGACCGCTTCCTTCGACACTATCTCGACACAGATGACGAGAACAGACTGCAGGAAGTCACTGACAAGGCAATGATTCTCTGCGCAATCCGCGTTATCGGCAAGTTCTATGAAAAAGGCGTTGAGGCAGAGAACAGAGAGATAATCGAACGCAACCTTGAGCGCCTGAGAACACTCACGGCAAAATATGACACCCTGAGCTTTTAACGGGAGGCAGTTATGGAGAACAGCAAAACACCGAAAGTTTATACCATTCTGTGGTCAGTAATAGTTGCCGCATACACGGTCTTCATGATCGTGATGAGAAAGGTCATCCTTTTCGGATACGCCACAGAGGCGGAGCGAACGGTAAAGATAGGCGAGGCGGCGGCACGCTCCTCGACACTTAAATGGTTCCGTGCAAGCGACACCGTCGACGATGTATACGTCATCTTTGACCAGATAACCGGTCTCACAAACAATCTTGAGTACGTTATCTGGGCCGTAATATCAATTCTGGCTCTCGTGCTTTATCCGATAGCCATTGCAAAGATTCTGTACGGCAAGGAACCCGGTAAGGGAATCAGGATAATCAGCGAAGTACTGCTTATTGCAGGCTTTGTCTACATCACCTACTATGCCCTTATAGGCGACTATACCATCCTTGACAAGGTCAAGAACATAACCGCCAGCATGCTGGGACTCAGTTTCCCGATCAGGTTTAAGATCTGGGGCATTCTGACAGCGTTCTCGATTTTCATAAACTATCTTTATGCGGCGAGAAAACTGGGCTTTATTGAAGGCGGACTTTCGAAAGCTGCCGTTATCATAGGCTCGCTTGGATGCGCCGCAATTTACGTCACAATTAATGTGCCGTCGGCAGGCCTCGACCTCATTCCTGACTCGGCACGCTGCCTTGCCCACTGGAGCGGCGCTCTCATCTTCGCCTTCTTTGAAGTCGCGATGCTCGCCTTCCTGCTCTTTAACTATATGCGCAAGGGCGACAAGCGCTTTAAGCTGACCTTCATCATCTTCATTGCGACGATGGCGGTCATGGCAGTGCTCCTTGTCGCAATCGGCAAGAGCGCCCTCATCGAAAACCTTCCTGTCTGGGTAGCATACATTATCCTGTTCCTGCTCAACTTCACCAAGGTCTTCGACAAGAAGGAAACCGAATAAAACAAGCCCCGGGCAAACCGCCCGGGGCTTTGTTTTTATATTCAGGTAAGGAATCTGAGATAATCCGTTCGCCCGTCAAGAATTCTTACAACAACTATTACATCGCCTTCAATACGGTAAAAAATCAGATAGTTGTTTACTATAATAAACCGATAATCTTTTTTTACGGCATCTGTCTTCTCCGAGAGTTTAACACCCATATTGGGTGAATCTTTCAAAAGTGAAACTGCTTTCACGATGCGTGTTTTAAAAGTTATTGCAGCAGTCGGATTTTTCAGTTTATCTTTGATGTAATTTGCGATGGATTCGATGTCTTCGATTGACGCGGGGGTATACATTATTCTCATGCCATATCTACTCCGAGTCTCTTGTAAACATCTTCCTCACTTACAAGTTCGCCTGAGTTTTCGCCGTACTCAAGCTCCTTTACAAGTCTCTCAATTGATTTCGCTTTAATCATTTCCGCATTATCCTCCGTTGCCTGGAAGGGCAAGCCTCCGGCATTGATTGATTGCCGGATAAAAATGTTTATGGCCTGGGTTAACGTTAACCCCGTTTTTTCATAAACACTTTCAACCTCTTTACGCACTTCAGGATTAATCCTGAAACGGAACATATCCGATTTTGCAGATGCTGCCTTTCCCATGATTATACCCCCAATCTTTAATGACATTATATTATTATCAAAGGTTCAAGTCAATAATTTGTAGCAACAATGTAGCAACAAATTATTGACAATTGAAATTGCGGTTATATTAGTGGTATTATATACCCTAATCAATACATAAACACCAAGAGGAAACTATGCGTACATTTTCAAAGT
This sequence comes from uncultured Clostridia bacterium, assembly GCA_947302545.1. Lineage (GTDB taxonomy): Bacteria > Bacillota > Clostridia > Oscillospirales > Acutalibacteraceae > UBA1227. The sequence goes on from CAMYWC010000022.1 coordinate 5,472, forward strand.
CATCAAAACTGGATAACGTCCTGTACGATGTAAGAGGTCCCGTCGTTGACGAGGCTAACCGTATGGAGGAAGAGGGCATTAAGGTTTTAAAGCTCAACATAGGCAACCCCGCCGCCTTCGGTTTCTCCGCGCCGGATGAGGTCATCATTGACATGCGTGACTCCATTGCCGGCTCGCAGGGCTATTCTGACTCAAGAGGAATCTTTGCCGCGCGCAAGGCCGTCATGCAGTATGCCCAGCTCAAGGGCATACCCAATGTCACAATGAAGGATGTCTACACCGGAAACGGTGCCTCAGAGCTCATACAGCTGTCCTTGCACGCGCTCCTTAACACCGGCGACGAAATACTCATTCCGTCGCCCGACTATCCTTTATGGACCGCCTGCGCGAACCTCGCCGGCGGCAAGGCCGTGCACTACATCTGTGACGAGAGTTCAGACTGGTATCCCGACCTTGAGGACATAAAGAAGAAGATTACCGACAAGACAAAGGCAATAGTCATAATCAATCCGAACAACCCGACAGGTGCTCTCTACTCACAGGAGCTCCTTGAGGAGATCGTAAAGATTGCGAGAGAGCATGAGCTCATCATCTTCTCGGACGAGATCTACGACCGCCTTGTCATGGACGGCTACCAGCATATCTCAATAGCTTCACTCTGCCCGGACCTCTTCTGCGTCACCTTTAGCGGACTTTCAAAGTCACACATGGTATGCGGTTTCAGAGTAGGCTGGATGATTCTCTCCGGCAACAAGAGTATCGCAAAAGACTATATTGAAGGCATAAACATGCTCTCAAACATGCGCCTCTGCTCAAACGTACCGGGTCAGTCGATTATTCAGACTGCCCTTGGCGGCTACCAGAGTGTAAATGAGTACATCGTACCCGGCGGCCGCGTCTATGAGCAGCGCAACTTCATCTACGAGGCCATAAATGACATACCCGGCCTCTCGGCAGTAAAACCGAAAGCCGCCTTCTATATCTTCCCGAAGATAGACACAAAAATGTTTAACATAAAGGACGACAACAGGTTCGTGCTCGACTTCCTGAAGGAGAAACGCGTGCTCCTCGTCCCCGGAAGCGGCTTCAACTGGCACGAGCCCGACCACTTCCGCATAGTCTACCTTCCCCGTCTCTCGATTCTCAAGGAGTCGACGGACAAACTGGCGGACTTCCTCAGTGATTACCATCAGAAATAAAAAAGAGCCCCGGGCGGTGAGCCCGGGGCTTGTTTTATTTGGTGGCTAAATCGCACAGGGTTTTGCTGTAGAAGAAGTCGCGGACCATTTTGTCGTATTCTTCCCACATGGGGAGGGTCTGGCATGATTTGCGGCGCGGGCAGGTGTTCTTGCCCTCGGCGAGGCAGGCGACGGAGGAGAGAGTGCCCTCCATGAGCTCGAGTATTTCGCCGACAGTGTACTCCTCCGGCTTTCTGATGAGCTTGTAGCCACCGCCCTTGCCGCTCGCTCCTACAAGGAGTCCGCCGGCAACCATGTCCTTAACTATTATTTCGAGGTATTTTTTGGAGATTTCCTGTCTCTCCGCTATGTCTTTTAAGGGTACGAAGTTTCCGTCTGCGTGCTCCGCGAGGTCAAGCATGACGCGGAGGGCATAACGGCCTTTTGTCGTAATCACGGTATTTCACGCCTTTCAGAAAGATTACACCTATTATACCGCAAGGTTGATGGGTAATCAAGTGTTATTTACCTATTGACATAGTAGGCAAAAGGGTATAAAATGAACCCGTCAAACAGAAAGGAGCATTTTATGATATATGCTGATAATGCCGCAACCACAAAGATGAGCGAAGCGGCAATAAACAGAATGGTCGAAGTTGCGAAAGAGAACTACGGCAACCCCTCCAGCCTCTATGTCTTCGGACAGAAGGCAAAGGAGATCCTCGAAGAAGCGAGAGCGGATGTCGCCGGTATTATAAATGCTGACCCCAGGGAGATTATTTTCACCTCCGGCGGCAGCGAGGCCGACAACCAGGCAATACTCTCCGCAGCGGAGATCGGTAAGAAGAAGGGTAAGATGCATATCATTTCTTCTGCGTTCGAGCATCATGCGGTGCTCCACACTCTTGATAAGCTTAAGAAGAACGGTTTTGAGATTACT
>CAMYWC010000023.1:0-7491 GCA_947302545.1 uncultured Clostridia bacterium
AATTTTATACAAAAAGTGGAGCCCGCAGCATGCGGGCTCCTTTGTTTTTGGTTATATTTACTTAACATACTCCACAGCGGATGAGAACAGGCCGAGATCGAAGTCTCCGGGCACGTTCTTGTAGAGGCCTGCACCGGTTCGTTCGGAGTGTCCCATCTTGCCGAAGACACGGCCGTCGGGCGACAGCAGACCTTCGACGGCCATCGCCGAGCCGTTGGGGTTGAAAGCGATGTCATATGTCGGTTTACCGTCAAGGTCAACATACTGAGTCATAATCTGACCCTTTTCGGCGAGAGCGAGCAGAAGGTCGTCTGAGGCGATTATACGTCCTTCACCGTGTGAGATGGGAACCGTGATAATCTGACCGACTTCCGCCTTTGTGAGCCAGGGTGAGTTCTTCGAGCACACCCTTGTGCGTACGAGTTTGGACTGGTGACGGCCGATGACATTGTATGAGAGTGTCGGGCAGTCGGCATCAGTCTCTATTATCTTACCGTAGGGCACAAGGCCGAGTTTGATAAGTGCCTGGAAACCGTTGCAGATACCGCCCATGAGGCCGTCCCTGTTTTCAAGGAGGTTCATGACAGCGGCAGATATCTCGGGATTCCTGAAGAAAGAAGCAATGAGCTTCGCTGAGCCCTCGGGCTCGTCGCCGCCGGAGAATCCGCCGGGTACGAAGATAATCTGCGACGTGTCTATTGCGTCGGCAAAGCGCGCTATGGACTCCTCTATTCCCTTCGGAGTCAGATTGTTTATGACGAAGATCTGTACCTCGGCACCGGCGGCCTCAAAGGCCTTGGCCGTATCAATCTCACAGTTTGTGCCCGGGAATACGGGGATGAGCACCTTCGGATCGAGTTTCAGAAGAGATGTGAAACGCTTCTCCTCATCATATGAGAATACGGGTATCTCCTTCTCCTCAGTCTCTATGTTGCAGGCAAATACCTTCTCAAGCCGGTTCTCATAGAGTGAGTCGAGTTCTGAAAGTTCAAGTTCCTCAGAACCGTAGCGGAGCTTCTGCTCAAAGATAGTGTTACCGAGCTGTTTTGCGTTGAAACCGTCAGAGGCCTCAAGCACCATTCCCGCATTGACATCGAGTTCAAGCAGGAATGCACCGTAGCGGTAGCCGAAGAGCTCGTCGAGGCTTGTCTCGCTGACAAAGTCAAAGCCGAGACCATTGCCTATGCACATCTTGTAAACCGCTTCTGCAACACCGCCGTAAGTGGGTGTATAAGCGGAGATTACACTGCCTTCGCCTATCAGGTCAGAGACTGCGACAAAGAGTTTCTTCAGACTCTCAGCCTTCGGCACACCGTACTCGTCATAATCGGGATAAGCGACAAGCACGCGGTGACCTGCGGCCTTGAATTCATTTGAGATTATTCTCTTAATCTTGTCGGTTGTAACGGCAAATGAGCAGAGCGTAGGCGGCACGTCGAGGTCCTCAAACGAACCGGACATGGAGTCCTTGCCGCCGATAGCGGCGCAGCCGAAGTCTATCTGGGCCGAGAACGCGCCGAGCAGTGCCGCAAGCGGCTTGCCCCAGCGTTCCGGCGTCTTTCCGGGCTTTTCAAAGTATTCCTGGAATGTGAGGTAAACGTCCTCGAAGGTAGCGCCTGTGGCTATGAGTTTCGAGATAGACTCAACTACGGAGAGATATGCTCCGTGGTACTGGTCCTTCTCCATAATGTAAGGGTTGTAACCCCAGGCCATAAGTGAACAGGTGTCCGTGTCGCCATGCTCCACGGAGACCTTGTTTGCCATGGCCTGGATGGGCGTGCGCTGGTACTTGCCGCCAAAAGGCATTAAAACCGTACCCGCGCCTATTGTTGAGTCAAAGCGCTCGGAAAGTCCCCTCTTTGAGCAGACATTGAGGTCATCGACAAGTTTTCTGTAGTTGTCTGAGAAGGAACCTGCGACAGGTCTCCTGAAGGGTTCCTGAGCCTCTGTATGAATATCAATATGTTTCTCTGCGCCATTTGAGTTTAAGAACTCACGCGAGATATTGACTATGGTATTGCCCTTCCAGTTCATTGTAAGGTAGGGCTTCTCCGTAACAGTTGCAACAATAGTCGCCTCGAGATTCTCGGAGTTTGCGAGTCTGATGAACTCATCGGCATCGCCGGGTTCAACGACAACAGCCATTCTCTCCTGAGATTCGGAGATGGCGAGTTCAGTGCCGTCGAGGCCTTCATACTTCTTCGGTACGGCGTCGAGAGAAATCTCAAGGCCGTCGGCGAGTTCGCCTATGGCAACAGACACGCCGCCTGCACCGAAGTCGTTGCAGCGCTTGATAAGTTTTGAGGCTGTCGGATTCCTGAAGAGTCTCTGGAGTTTTCTCTCCTCGGGGGCATTACCCTTCTGTACCTCTGCACCGCAGGTGTCAAGGGACTGAAGGTTGTGCGACTTGGAGGAGCCTGTTGCACCGCCGCAGCCGTCACGGCCCGTGCGGCCGCCGAGCAGTATTACTATGTTTCCGGGAGCGGGTACTTCGCGGCGTACATTCTCAGCCGGTGCCGCGGCTACAACTGCGCCGATTTCCATACGTTTTGCTGCATAGCCGTCATGGTAGAGTTCATCTACCTGACCGGTCGCGAGACCTATCTGGTTGCCGTATGAGGAATAACCGTTGGCGGCAGTTGTAACAAGCTTCCTCTGGGGAAGCTTGCCCTGCATCGTCTCGGAGAGCGGTCTTGTCGGGTCCGCAGCGCCCGTCACGCGCATTGCCGCGTAGACATATGCGCGGCCCGACAGCGGGTCACGGATGGCACCGCCGATGCAGGTCGCGGCGCCGCCGAAAGGCTCTATCTCGGTGGGATGGTTATGGGTCTCGTTCTTGAACAGAAGGAGCCAGTCCTCATCCTCGCCGTCATGCTTTATTGTCATCTTTACGGTACATGCGTTTATCTCTTCAGACTCGTCGAGTTTCTGAAGTTTGCCCTGTGCCTTTAAGACCTTTGCGGCAAGAGTGCCTATGTCCATGAGGTTTACGGGCTTCTCCCTGCCGAGCTCGGCACGGGCGGCAATATACCTGTTGTACGCTTCCTGAAGGAAGGCGTCATCAAATTTTACGGAATCGACCGTTGTCAGGAAAGTGGTGTGACGGCAGTGGTCAGACCAATATGTATCTATCATGCGGATTTCGGTGATAGTGGGATCACGATGCTCCGTCTTGAAATAGTCCTGACAGAACTTTATGTCGTCAAAGTCCATGGCAAGACCTTTTTCCGCGACAAATGCAGAGAGCTGCTCATCTGAGTAGCCTATAAAGCCCGTGAGGGTCTCCACGGTCGTCGGAAGGTCCATGGGCATGACGAGTGTCTCGGGTTTCTCAAGGGACGCTATACGGGCCTCTACGGGGTTTACAACGTATTTCTTGATTGCCTCGAGGTCTGAATCGGAGACATCGCCTCCGAGCAGATATACCTTCGCGGAGCGGACGAGAGGTCTCTCCCCCTTTGCGACAAGCTGAATACACTCTGCAGCGGAGTTCGCTCTCTGGTCAAACTGTCCGGGAAGGTACTCGACGGCAAACATTTTACAAGTGCCTGCGTCAAGTTCAAAGCAGACATCGTCAAGCTGCGGCTCGGACAGTATGGTCTTTACCGCAAGCTGAAATGTAGCCTCGTCCAGTCCCTCGAGGTCGTATCTGTTGACGATACGCAGGGATGTGACGGAGCTTATGCCGAGAAGCTTGTTAATCTCGGATTTTAAGGAAGCGGCCTCGTGAGCGAGATGCGGCTTCTTTTCAACGAATACACGAAATACCATTATTCTTTTCCTGCCTTCAGTGCACGCTGACCAATGTCGGTGCGATAATATGCATTTTCAAAATGAATAGTCTTTACTGCGGCGTAGGCGTTGTCAATCGCCTCCTGAAGTGTGTCGCCGGTGCGAACAGCGACGAGCACACGGCCGCCGTTTGTGAGGAGCTTACCGTTCTCAAGCTTTGCTCCGGCGATGTAGACACCGTCAGTGCCCTCATCGAAGGTAATCTCAAAGCCTTTCTCATAATGCTCGGGATAGCCCTTTGAAGCCATAACCACGCAGCATACGGATTTGTCCTCAAATTCGACATCCACACTCGCGAGTTTACCGAAGCGTACGGCCCTCATGATTGTGAGAAGGTCGGTTTTGAGAAGCGGAAGCACTACCTGTGTCTCGGGGTCGCCGAAACGGCAGTTATACTCTATGACCTTCGGGCCGTCAGCCGTAAGCATGAGGCCGAAGTAGAGACAGCCTTTGAAGGTTCTGCCCTCTGCGTTCATGGCTTCCATAGTGGGAAGAAAGATTTTCTCCATGCACTCATCGGCTATCTCTTTTGTGTAGTAGGGGTTCGGAGCCACAACACCCATACCGCCCGTATTGAGACCTTTGTCGCCGTCAAGGGCGCGCTTGTGGTCCTGTGAGGATATCATGGGGATAAGGGTCTTGCCGTCCGTGAAAGAGAGCACCGTAACCTCGGGTCCCTCAAGGAACTCCTCGATTACAATCTGTGAACCGCTCTTTCCGAACTTCATGTCGAGCATCATCATATTGACGGCATCAGCGGCCTGCTCTCTGGTCTCGGCAATGATAACACCCTTGCCGAGCGCGAGGCCGTCAGCCTTGATTACAATGGGAATCTTGCAGGTCTCAACATATTTGAGAGCTGCCTCCCTGTCTGTGAATACTGCATACTCAGCTGTGGGAATACCGTATTTCTTCATGAGGTTTTTCGAGAAGATCTTGCTGCCCTCGATTATCGCGGCCTTCTGAACCGGGCCGAAGCACGGTATACCGTGGTGCTCGAGCGCGTCAACGCAGCCGAGAACCAGAGGGTCGTCAGGCGCGACAACGGCAAAATCGATACGATTGTAGAATGCAAATTCCACAATCTTGTCGATATCCGTCGCGGCTATGTCGACACATGTCGCGTCGGCTGCTATGCCGCCATTGCCCGGCAGGGCAAAAATCTCGGTAACATCGGGATTCTCTTTAATCTTCTTGATGATTGCATGCTCGCGGCCGCCGCCGCCCACTACGAGTATTTTCATAAGTCACCTCAAAATTTATTCATAGATGGGGAACTTTGCGCAAAGAGCGCTTACTTCATCGTTTACACGCGCTCTGTTTCCTTCGAAATCAACTGTGATGTCCTTGATCCACTTGGCGATAAGATGCATCTCCTCTTCTTTGAAGCCCCTCGTTGTTACTGCGGGAGTACCGAGTCTGAGACCGCTTGTGATCTTTGCGGGCTGAGGGTCGTTCGGGATTACATTCTTATTTGCCGTAATGTGGACAAGGTCGAGTTTCTCCTCAAGCTCCTTACCCGTAACATTAAACGGTGTGAGGTTTAAAAGCATGAGATGGTTGTCGGTGCCGCCTGAGACAATCTTGTAGCCTTCGGCAATAAGGTCGTCACAGAGGGTCTTTGCATTAAGGATTACCTGATGCTGATATGTCTTGAACTCGGGCTTTAAAGCCTCACCGAACGCAACTGCCTTTGCGGCAATAACGTGCATGAGCGGGCCGCCCTGTGTGCCGGGGAAGATAGCGCTGTCTATCTTCTTGCCTATCGCCTCTTTACAGAGGATGAGACCGCCGCGGGGACCGCGAAGGGTCTTGTGAGTTGTGGTTGTGACCGCATCGGCGAAAGGTACCGGTGACGGATGCTCACCTGCGGCAATAAGGCCGGCGATGTGGGCAATATCAACCATCATGTATGCGCCTACTTTGTCGCATATCTCACGGATACGCTTGTAATCAATAACTCTGGAATAGGCTGAAGCGCCTGAAATGATGAGCTTCGGATGGCACTGAAGAGCGAGCTTCTCCATCTCGTCGTAATCAATGTACTGTGTCTCCTCGTCAATGCCGTAAGCGACGAAGTTGAAGTACTTACCCGAGATGTTAACCGGTGAACCGTGTGAGAGATGTCCGCCGTGCGCGAGGTTCATGCCCATTACCGTGTCGCCGGGCTCAAGGAGCGCAAACATAACTGCGAGGTTCGCGTTTACGCCTGAGTGGGGCTGAACATTGGCATACTCTGCGCCGAAGAGTTCCTTGGCGCGCTCGCGTGCAAGGTCCTCAACAACATCGACATACTGGCAGCCGCCGTAGTAGCGATGTCCCGGATAACCCTCGGAATATTTATTGGTAAGAACCGTACCCATGGCAAGCAGAACGCCCTTTGAAACTATGTTCTCAGAGGCAATGAGTTCGATATTGCCCCGCTGGCGAAGAAGTTCGTTGTTGCAAGCCTCGAATACGGCTTCATCGTATTGTTTGAGTTCATCTAAAAAAAGCATCGGTAAAAGTTCTCCTTTATCTGAATGATTATCTGATTAATGGTGGAAGAGTCGCATTCCGGTGAATGCCATGGTCATGCCGTACTCATCGGCCTTGGCGATTACGAGGTCGTCACGGATTGAACCGCCGGGCTCTGCGATGTAGGACACGCCGCTCTTCTTTGCGCGTTCGATATTGTCCGCGAACGGGAAGAATGCGTCAGAACCGAGAGCAACGCCTGTCTGCTTTGACAGGAACTCCCTCTTGTCCGCCTCTGTAAGAGGTGCAGGCTGTGAAGTGAAATACTTCTGCCAGTTGCCGTCGGCGCATACGTCCTCTTCGTTCTGGTTGATATAACCGTCGATGACGTTGTCGCGCTCAGGTCTTCCGATATCTTCTTTGAACGGAAGCGAGAGGACCTTATCGCACTGACGGAGGAACCAGGTGTCGGCCTTTGAACCGGCAAGGCGTACACAGTGTACGCGCGACTGCTGGCCTGCGCCGACGCCTATCGCCTGTCCGTCAACAGCGAAGCAGACTGAGTTGGACTGCGTATACTTAAGTGTTATGAGGGCGATGATAAGGTCGCGCTTCGCGGACGAAGGCAGTTCCTTATTCGCGGTGACGATGTTTGAAAGAAGTGACTCGTCAATTTTGAAGTTGTTTCTTCCCTGCTCGAAGGTTATACCGAAGACCTGCTTGGTCTCCTGTACCTCCGGCACATAATCGGGATCGATTTTAACTATGTTGTAGTTGCCGCCCCTCTTGGTCTTCAGTATCTCAAGTGCCTCAGGCTCGTATCCGGGAGCTATGACGCCGTCGGAGACCTCACGCTTGATGAGGTTTGCCGTGGCGACGTCGCAGATGTCTGAAAGGGCCACCCAGTCGCCGAAGGAGCACATGCGGTCGGTGCCGCGGGCACGCGCATATGCGGTGGCGAGGGGTGTCAGCTCCTCGTCTTCGACGAAGCAGGCCTTCTTCAGCGTGTCGGACATCGGTATTCCGACGGCGGCCGAAGTCGGGCTTACGTGCTTGAAGGAAGTGACTGCGGGAAGTCCGAGAGCCTCCTTGAGTTCCTTAACAAGCTGCCATGAATTGAAGGCATCAAGGAAGTTGATGAAGCCTGGTCTGCCTGAGAGAATCTCTATCGGAAGGTCAGAACCGTCTCTCATATAGATTTTTGCGGGTTTCTGGTTGGGGTTGCAACCGTACTTGAGTTCA
>CAMYWC010000024.1:0-7450 GCA_947302545.1 uncultured Clostridia bacterium
CCTCATACACAATCTTGTTGATTGCAGCGACATATGCGCGGATTGACGCGCCGATGATATCTGTCGAAATACCGTTACCGGAGTAGAGTTTTCCGCCCTCGGCACGGAGTTTTACGAGTGCCTGGCCCATGGATTCACGACCCTCTGTAACTGTCTGAATCTGGAAATCGTCGAGTTCATATGAGTGGCCGAGGATCTGATCGATGGCTGTGAAAGCGGCATCTATCGGACCGTCGCCGACGCCTATACCGGAGAGGATTTCCTTGCCTTTTCTGAGTTTTATGTTGGCTGTCGCCTGGATTATGTTACCGCTGTTTATGACATAGTTTTCTATTTCATATGTTGACGGTACGGTGAGGGCAGATGTAGCGATGATGACCTCAAGTTCCTTGGTGGAAATTGCATTTTTCTTCGCAATTACGCGCTTTGCGGCCTCGAAGACCTTCTTCTTGTCCTCGTTTGAGAGTGTGTAGCCAATGGCTTTTGCGGCCTTTGCTACAGAATCGATTGTATCTTTTTCAGTGAGTGTGAACTCAGGGGTATCGGTGGCAATTACTTTCTCACGGACACTCTGGTTCTGAGTGCTCGGAGCCCATACCATCTGGGAGACACCGCGCTGAAGTTCGGTCGTCTTGATGCTGGTTTTGAGGCCGAGTTCGCTGCCGCGCTTGTCGATGACATTTACGGAATTCTCTATGTGTTTGTTGTCGGTCTTGATTTCGTTGGCGCCTGCCTCGATGGCTGCGAAGCAGCTGGCGTTTGACATGTGGAGTTCATTGTCGACAAGCACTGCGAACTCGATTTTCGTAAGTTCGGGGATGTCGGCGACGAGCTTTTTGATGAAGGCTCCGAATTCGCTCGGCATTGTAGTGCCGGCCGTGTCGCATACGGTTATCTTGTTTGCGCCCGCCTCCATGGCATTATTTATAGCTTTGACGAGAAAATCATATTCTGCTCTCGTTGCGTCGAGAGCCTCAAATTCAACATAGTTACAATATTTCTTGCACTCCGTTACAAGTTCGGTGATGAGATCGAGAACCTTTGCGGGTTTCTTATGGCAGACGTATTCCATCTGTACGGTGCTTGTGGGCACGCTGACTTTCAGCGTGGGTTTCTTTGCCTTTTTCAGGGCCTCCCACACTGTCTTTATGTTCTCTTTTTTCATGCCGACGGGAACATTGAGCCTGCAGTCCTTAAGAGTCATTGCAAGAGTCTTGATGAGCAGTGAGTCCGTCTGAAGATTTGTCATCTCAGGCAGGTCAATGCCGGCATAGTTGAGCTTGTCCATTATCTTGGCCATCTCAACCTTCTCTTTGAATGTCAGGTTCTCGTTCTCTCTGACTGTTACGTCAGTAAAGCTGATTTTTCTCATCATTTTCACTCCTTGAAAAAACAAAAATCCCGAAAACACGATTGTGTTTTCGGGACGATAATCTGTGTTACCGCGGTACCACCCAAATTCCGAGTTTTACTCGGCTCTCTTCAGGCTCTGACAAGCCCTAAGTCTGTAACGGGACTTCCCGGAATTCCTTATACAACTAAAGCCTTTAGGGAATTCTGCTCCGGCAGGAGACTGTTTTCGGGGCGAACACCGGCTTGCAGCAACCGCCGGCTCTCTTTGAACGCTGGTCCGAAAGCATAGTGCCTTCAACGCATTTAATATTGAATTATGTAGGTATTATAGTAGGTGAGCGTTTAAATGTCAAACAGTTTCTAAAATTTTAAGGACAAAGTTCATGGTCCTCTCTGCTGAGTGCAGGTCGAGACGCTCCTTAGGCGTATGGATGTCGAAGAGATCCGGACCTATTGAAATTGCGTCGAGACCCGGTATTCTCTCGGAGAAGATACCGCACTCAAGACCGGCATGGATAATCTCTATGACGGGATCCTTGTTGTAGAGGCTCTTAAAGACCTTTACGACGTCATCCCTGAAAGCGGAATCTTTGACAAATTCCCAGGCCGGATAGTGGCCGTCAGAGGTCATTTCACCGCGATATTCCCTTGCAATGCCGTCCAGACGCTCCAGGAGGCTCTCCTTGGCCTTTTTGACGCTTGAACGGACGGAGAAACGTGCGGTGAAGTTCTCGCTGTCCAGGGCCACCTGGCCGAGGTTGAGCGAGGTCTCTACAAGACCGGGAATATCCACGTTCATCGCCATAATACCGTTGGGCACGGCATTTAAGAATTCAATTACCCTCTCTGTGTCTGAATTGCCGAGCATCATTGTGAGTCCGCCGCCCTTAGGCAGGTTCACGGGTTCAACGGCAATTACCATGTCGGGATCGGTGTCTATACGGTTCTCCTCGACATATACTGCGGCAAGGGTTGCCACATCCGTCGAGACGGCCACTTCGCCCTCGTATGAGGCGAAGACCACGGCCTGCGTCTCGGACGGTATTACGTTATCGGCCTTGCCGCCCGAAATACTGAGAAGCCTTACGTTGAAATCGTTCTCCAGAAGATAGAGCAGGAAGTCACCCATAATGATGTTGGAATTTAAGCGTCCCTTGTCGATTTCAACACCGGAATGACCTCCTATGAGGCCCGTTACCGTAATACGGAAACAGTCATTGTCACTGTCAACGCTGTTCGGTATGTACTGAGGCCTTATCGGCAGTTTTATCTCGGCGCGTGCGCCGCCTGCGCAGCCGACTGTCAGCACGCCTTCGTTCTCGGAATCGATATTGAGAAGGCGGCGGCTTTCCAGTCTGCTTGTGTCCAGCGCATGCGCGCCAAACATACCCGTCTCCTCATCGGTCGTGAACACGACCTCGAGGTCCGGGTGGGACAGGTCGTCGGCGTCAAGAATCGCAAGGCACATGGCCACGGCGATTCCGTCATCGCCTCCGAGGGTGGTGCCCTCTGCAGTAAGCCAGTTTTCGTCTCTGACGAGCTTTATGGCCTCTTTTTCGAAATCGAAGTTCATACCGGGGTCACACTCGCAAACCATGTCAAGGTGGCCCTGGAGCATTATGGGGGCAGAATCCCTGTTGCCCTTCTTCTTTATTATGATATTGTTGCTGTCGTCCTGATAGGCTTCAAGGCCCCGCTCTTTTGCAAAAGCGAGGCAGAAGTCGGATATTGCCTTGGTGTTGCCGCTGCCATGAGGTATGGCAGCGAGCTGTTCAAACCAATTCAGGACTTTTTCAATCATAGTTTTCCCTCAATGGAGTAATATCCATGCGAGAGCGAGCGCTCCGCCTAAAGTCAGTATAATCGGCATAAACGTCAAAAGGGCAGAAATGATTATCGCGGGGAGGTCGCCTTTTTCAAGGTCGTAGTGAGGTTCTTCCTCTCTCTCCTCCTCGTTTTCCTCAGAGGATTCCTCCTCTTTCATGCTCTCGAGGTAGCGCCTGTTGCGCTCCTGCATTATTTCAAATCCCTCTTGTGTCTTTTTAAGCATCGGACTTACTCTCTTTCTTTTCACCTAAAATATGGTGACATGCGACAAAGTGGTTCGGAGCAATTTCCTGAAGTTCCGGAGTAATCTGTTTGCAGATATCCGTGCAGTACTTGCAGCGGGTGTGGAACTTGCAGCCCTTGGGCGGGTTGACCGGTGAAGGAATATCGCCTTCAAGGATTACGAGTTCACGGTTGTCGTCATAGTTTGTAGTGGGAATCGCCGACAAGAGGGCCTCCGTATAAGGATGGGCCGGGTGGTCGAAGAGTTCCTGTGAATCAGAGAGTTCAACCAGGTTGCCGAGGTACATTACACCGATTCTGTCGGAGATGTATTTGACAACGGACAGGTCATGCGTGATGAAGAGGTATGTGAGGTTCTTCTGCTCACGCAGGTCCTGAAGAAGGTTGATAATCTGGGACTGGATTGAAACGTCAAGTGCCGATACGGCCTCGTCGCAGACGACGAATCTGGGATCCGTTGAGAGCGCACGGGCAATACCGATTCTCTGGCGCTGTCCGCCCGAGAACTGGTGCGGATAGCGGTGGATGAAGTACGGTGCGAGACCGCACATTTCCATAATTTCAAGGACGTGGTCCTGCATACGCGGGCTGCGCTTTGAGAACAGGCCGTGCGCGACCATGCCCTCGCCTATTATCTGACCTACGGTGAAACGCGGGTTGAGTGATGAATAGGGGTCCTGGAAGATGAGCTGGAAATCCGAACGGAGATGTCTGATTTCACCTGAGGTCAGACGAGCAAGGTCGATACCGTCATTGCGGTAAACCTCGTACTTCTGGAACTCCTTGTCGTCCGCATACTTGGAACGCATATCGACAATCTTCAGATGGGACTCCTCGATTTTGGCGCGGATGTCGTCCATCTCCTTGTTGATTGCCTCAACTGCGGCCTTAGCGGAAGCAACTTTGGCCTCGTTGCCGCCCTCATGTTCCTGAACATATTCGGCATCGGCAAGCTTTGACTCGAGCCTTATCTTCTTCTCCTCGGCATTTCTCATCTTGAGTGAGTATCCGTAAATGACCTCAAACTCGGACTGAATTGCGGAGGTGTCGTCAACGGTTATGAAGCCGCCGAAAATGTTGGCTATGTTACGAAGAGCGGCATCGGACTCAAGTTTCGCGATGCGGTACTCCTCAACCTTTTCGGCGTAGTCGTTGTCGCCTTCCTTGAGGCCTTCAAGAGCCTTTTCGGCCTCGAGAGCCTTCTCGTGGAGACGCTTTGACTTCTCCTTCATTGCCGGGAGATGCTTGATTGTGTACTTTACGTACTTCGGCGCGAACTCGTCGAGTGAGCGGCCGAAGTAGAGTGTCTGTCCGTCCGTCTGCTTATAGAGTTCGAGCATGGTTCTGCCGAACGTGGATTTGCCGCAACCGGACTCACCGACAAGACCCAAAGTCTCACCCTCGTAGATAGAGATATCTATGCCGTCGTTTGCCTTGACATACATACCCTTCTTACTCAAGGGGAAGTACTGCTTGAGGTTCGTTATTTTAAATAATACTTTCTTTTCTTCAGCCATTCTGACGTTCCTCCTTGTTAGGATAGAAACATCTGATGTCCTGGACATCGGATATCTTCGTCATGGGCGGCTCTTCCTCTCTGCACTTGTCGGTTGCGTACTTGCAGCGGGGTGCAAATTTGCAGCCTTTCGGGAGGTCGAGCGGGTGCGGAACCGCACCGGGGATTACATCCAGACGATCGTTTGCAGGTGTGTCAAGACGCGGAATCGAGCACAGAAGTCCCTCGGTATAAGGAAGAGAGAACTTGGTCTCGGGATTAAAGAGCGTCCTGGCGGGAACCCGCTCGACAACCTGTCCGCAGTACATGACTGCGACATAATCGGCCATCTGATTTATAACGCCCAGGTCATGAGTGATGAAGAGGATACTCGTACCCTGATCCTTCTTAAGCTCATTCATAAGGCGAAGAATCTGTGCCTGGATGGTAACGTCGAGAGCCGTTGTGGGCTCATCGGCGATAAGGAGCTTCGGTTTGCAGGCAAGCGCCATGGCTATCATTACACGCTGGCGCATACCGCCGGAGAGCTGATGCGGATACTGTTTTGCGACTATCTCCGGGTTGGGAATTTTTACATCGCGAAGTATCTCGACTGACTTCTCCGCAGCCTCTTTCTTGTCCATGTTCTGATGGATGATGAAAACTTCGGAGATCTGCTTTTCTATCGTAAATACGGGGTTTAAAGAGGTCATCGGCTCCTGGAAGATAACCGAGATATCGTTGCCGCGGATCTGGTACATCTCCTCTTTTGAGAGGTTTGTGATGTCGCGTCCGTCGAAGGTTATCTTACCGCTGTCGATGTAGCCGTTTCCGTCCAGAAGGTGGAGTATGCTCATGGCAGATACGCTCTTGCCCGAGCCGGACTCACCGACTATACCGAGGGTCTCTCCCTCATTTACGGAGTATGAAGCATTGTTAACGGCCTTTACTATGCCGCGCTTTGTCGTGAAATAGGTGTGGAGGTCTGTTACTTCCAACAATACTTTCTTATCTTCCATACTCACACCCCCTTATCTTCTGTTCGACTTCGGGTCGAGCGCGTCACGGAGGCCGTCACCGATGAGGTTGATGCAGATACAAGCGACACCGAAGATAGAACCTACGAATACCCAGTTCCACCAGTAGTTCTGGATGGTGATACTGTTGTTTGCGCCTGTGAGCATGTTACCCCATGTGGGTGTCGGAAGCGGAACGCCGAATCCGAGGTATGAAAGTGTGGACTCGGTAAGCATTGCTGTACCGAATGCGAGTGTAATGGAGACAAGGCATACAGACATGACGTTCGGGATGATATGGCTGAAGATGATCTTTCTCTCTTTTACGCCGAGAGCCTTCGCTGCCACAACATATTCCATCTCACGCTGTGAGAACATCTGCGCGCGGACAAGGCGGCAGAGTCCCGGCCATGAGAGTATACCGAGAATTATCATGATTATGTACATTCGCTGTTCGATTGAGACCTTCGTGCCCATAACGGCAGAGAGAATCATGGCGAACGGAATGAACGGCATTGAGGATACAATTTCGGCAATACGCATGACGACCATATCTACGACGCCGCCGAAGTAACCCGCGATACCGCCGAGGATTACACCGATGATTATTTCGATGACAACGGAGAGAGCACCGATTGTCATGGTCATCTTACCGCCGTTTACAAGACGTGAATATACGTTACGTCCGAGGTTGTCCGTACCGAGAGGGAAGCCTTTGAGGCCCCATGTGAAGATGTTTCCGTCCTTATCTACGGCATAGTTCTGGAAAGAGCCGGCATAGAGAGCTTCAACGTTGGCTTTTTCAGCCTTTTCAGGCACTGTGGTCTGGCCGTACTTGGTATCGCCCCAGCAGACGATTGAACCGTCCTCAAGGAGAGCGGTGTAGTGGTAACGTCCGCCTGCGAGTTTGACTACCTTGGAGTCAAACTTCGGAACCTTATTTTCGTTCTTTGTCGGGGCGCCCCAGACGACAATGCTGCCGTCCTCCTTCAGCGCCGCGACAGTGTTTGTCGTGGAGGCGAGCGATACAACACCGCTCTCCGCCTTTTCGGGGATTCTCTGTACGGTCGTGCTCGCGTGCTCGCCGCCCTTTACAACCTTACCGGAATCAAGAAGAAGCACAAAAGAGTTGTTTGTGAGCGCGAAATCGACGACATGGCCGTCATACTGTTCCTTGTCGTAAGAGAAATCAACAAAGTTCTGATTGCCCCATACGAAGAATCTGTTTTCATTTGTCAAAACGCCTGAGAACTGGTTTGAAGCCTCTGCTTTCACAATCTTGAAGGTGTGAGAGAGGTTGTTCTGCTGCAGTTCTTTCGGGAGTGTGCACTGGTTGAGACGGTCGCTGCCCCAGGCATAGACCGTGCCTCTTCTGTCATAGGCGATTGCGTGGTCAGCGCCCGCTGCCACACCTATGACCTGTGCGTTGTTTACGTCTGTGGGAAGTTCTGAGAGGTCGATAATCTTTGTTACCTTGCTCTTGCCCCAGACATAGGTGTTACCCTCTTTGTCGACA
>CAMYWC010000025.1:0-7322 GCA_947302545.1 uncultured Clostridia bacterium
GTCCGTAGAGCATGTACGGGATTTTCTTATACTTCTTTCGCATGATTTCATAGAGAACATGCATGTCTTCGACCATGTATTTTCCGGCCTTGGGCGGATAGAGGCCCAGGCGGCGGAAACCGCAGGTGCGGCCGTGGCCGAGATGGTCCTGCGCGGCGACCACGAAGCCGTTTTCGGCGAGGAAGGTCGCGAGTTCGTCGTAGCGCTCGCCGTACTCAGCCCAGCCGTGCGTCAGCTGGATGACGGCCTTCGGCTTTTTTACCGAGTCGTCTTCCCAAATCATATAGGAAACATCAATTCCGTTTCCGGCAGTTGACGGGAAACTGCTTCTTGTTTTTTTGATTGCCATAATAAATCCTCCGAGGAAATAGTACTGTTATTATAACATCAATTGTTCTATAATATCTACATACGCAGAAGTTTTTTTACTGAGGGTGATAGAATGAATGATAAAAAAGCTCTGGTGGTCATAGACATGCAGAACGACTATCTCTGGGATAAGAGAAAATCCAAGTTCTCTTATGACACAGAGACACTTGTCAGCAATGTAAATGCCGCCATAAAGGAGTATTCGGCAAAAGGGTATGACATCATATATGTCAAAATGGTTTTCCCGAATATCATCACAAACAGACTTGCCATAGGTTTTTCAATCGACGGCACGGAGGGCGCCGAACTCTACGGCGGACTCGATGTCGTGTCGGATCTCTGCTTTGAGAAAAGCCTTCCGGACTCCTATTTTTCAAAGGAGTTCCGCGATCATATGAAGGCTCAGGAGTACTCTGAAGTGGTACTCTGCGGTCTTGATGAATACGGCTGTGTCGGCGCAACCGCAAAGGGTGCCGCAGAGATGGGCGTACGGACTTTTGTCCTGAGAGATGCCACAGGTACGCGTTTCCCTTATGCCAAAGTAAAAAGAATGCGCCATGACCTCGATGTCCTGGGCGTAGAGTATATTTAGTCTGAGGTGACAAAATGATTAAGGTTTATTGCTACAGCAGGTGCACTACCTGCAAGAAAGCACTCAAGTGGCTCGATGATAACGGAGTAAAATACGAACTGCTCGACATAAAGACGCAGCACCCCGATGAGAAGACACTTCGCAAATACTACAAGATGAGCGGTCTTCCGCTCAAACGCTTTTTCAATACCAGCGGCATTCAGTACCGCGAACTTGAACTCTCAAAGAAACTTCCCTCAATGAGTGAGGACGACCAGCTTGCCCTGCTCGCGACTGACGGTCTGCTCGTAAAACGTCCTCTGCTTGTCGGCAAGGACTTTGTCCTGACCGGCTTCAAAGAGGACGAGTGGAAAGCAAATCTGTTGTAGGAGATGCCTGATGAACGGTATTTTATACGGTGTGGGTGTTGGCCCCGGTGATCCGGAACTTCTTACACTCAAAGCCCTGAAAGTTCTGCGCTCGGCAGACGTGGTAGCGTGTCCCGAGAAAGACGGCAAAGCCGGCGTGGCGTTCGGGATAGCGGAAAAAGTCTGCCCCGAAATAGCTTCTGCGGAAAAGCTTCTGCTGTCTTTTCCGATGAAGAAGGATGACCTGGATGCATTTCATAATTCCGCCGCATCCGCAATCGCGTCAGTCCTGCTGTCCGGCCGCAATGTTGCGTTTCTGACACTCGGTGACACGGGCTTTTATTCGACCTTTTACTACGTTGCCGACATCCTTAAAAGTCAGGGCTTTACGGTTGAGGTCGTCCCCGGAATACCGTCCTTCTGCGCTGCTTCCGCGGCGCTTCGCGTACCGCTTGTACTGGGCGATGAGCCCGTACTGGTGACAGCTGGTGAGTTTGCCGACTTTGACGGCACGCTCGTCATACTGAAAGCGGGCGGAAAACTCGCTTCGCTTAAGGAGAGCATTTCCGGAGTATGTCCGGACAGCTCGGTCTATCTTGTAACAAACTGCGGAATGGAGGATGAACAGGTCACAGAAGGACTTGAGAATCTTCCGGACAGCGCAGGTTATTTTTCAATACTTATCGTCAAGAGATAATAGGGAGGTCCATATGGGAAATTATCTTGAACTCATGAAGGCGCGTCACAGCGTCAGACAATTCGAAGAGAAGCCGATTCCGGCTGATATCCGTGAACAACTTGAAGCATACTGCAGAGAACTCAACGAGAAGAGCGGTCTCAACATGCAGATTATCTATGATGATCCGACCTGCTACAGCACGGGATTTGCTCATTACGGAAATTTTGAGGGCTGCTCGAACTACATCGTTTTAGTAGGAAACAAAAAGACACCGAAACTTGATGAACTCTGCGGATACTACGGTGAGTTTCTTGTGTTGAAGGCACAGGAACTCGGTCTCAACACCTGCTGGACTGCTACGACACACGGCAAGAGCAAGGCCGTTGTGGCAAAGGATGAGGTTGAGATTATCATTATCGCGCTCGGTTACGGCCGTACACAGGGTCATGACAGGAAGTGCAAGGAGGCGGCTGCAATCAGCAATATTGCCGAAGACAGTCCCGAGTGGTTCAAAAAGGGCGTAGAGGCGGCACTTCTGGCTCCTACGGCAATGAACCAGCAGAAGTTTAAGCTCACTCTCTCTGACGGCAAGGTCCGTGCCGAATCGGGACTTCTCGGTCCCTGTCTTAAGATTGACCTGGGTATTGTAAAATGTCATTTTGAACTGGGCGCAGGTAAAGAGAACTTTGAATGGGCCTGAAACCGGAGGTAAGACTATGAAACGCTTGGTATCACTGATTCTGTTCCTGGCACTTGCGCTTTTCCTTACAGGATGTACAATCACGACATCCGCAACATACCCCGATGCTGAAAAGTACGCCATCGGTGACGCTTCATTTGAAGCGGAGAAAGTAAAGTCGCTCGATATCGACTATGTCGGCGATGTAAAAATCGTTTTAGGCGATGAGGCGACTGTCTCGGTTTCCGAAGATGCACCGAATGTTACTTCCGATGACTTCCGTCTGCACACCTATCTCGACGGTGACAGACTCTATGTCAAATATTGTAAGTCCGGTGTGAAGGTTCGTCAGTCCTGGGAAGATTGGGAGGAGACCAATAAGAAGGCTCTTACAATCACGCTTCCTAAGGATATGGCACTCGATGTCTTTGCCCTTGATATGGCTGCCGGCGAGGCCGAGATTGACCTCGCTGTATGCAACAGGGCCGATATCGACGCTGCGGCCGGCGACGTCAAGTTCTTTGCGAACGAGACGAAGTCATTTGTCGCGGACATGGCCGCGGGAAATCTGACACTCGGTTTTGCAAAGGCTCCGGAGAGCCTTGACGTTGACATGGCCGCAGGCAATGTGGCAATCGGCGTGCCTGCCGACAGCGGCATAACCCTGACGGTTGACAAGGCCGCAGGCGGCTTCAGAACCGATATGAACTATGAGAAGGACGGCAACGATTATATTTTCGGTGACGGTTCGGCTCATTTCTCGGTTGACCTTGCTGCGGGCGATGTGACAATCGTCGGAAGATAAATCGTAAAAAATAAGAGCTGCTTACGGCTGTAAGCAGCTCTTTTTTTGTTTAAAGTCCGAGGAAGTCGATAAGATTCTTCGACTCGATTTTTGCCTTGGCCTCGTCGGAAATCGGAAGCCTTCGAAGATGGGCGAGCTCCTCGCCCGGATCCCACATGGGGAAGTCACTTCCGAAGAAGACGTTGTCCTCGCCGAAGGCCTCAATGAGCTCGACTGCGCGTTCATCGCTTATGGCGAAGAAACTTGAGGAGCAGTCGACCTTGACTCCCGTGCCGGGAAGCCACTTTTCGGCCTCGTCCCACTCGGACCAGCCGCCGAAGTGAGCACAGATGAGGCGCAGGTCGGGGAAACGCTCAAGGAGCTCCGGTACCAGATGCGGATTTGAGTAGTGGTAGCGGTAGTCTCCGGTGTGGAAGAGGATGGGGATTTTGTTGTCCTCACAGTATTTGTAGAGACGGTCCATCCTGCGGTCGATTATCTGGAATTTCTGGAAATCCGGATGGAGTTTCACACCTTTGAGACCGGCCTTTATGACCCTCTCAAGTTCGGCTTCGGGCTCGGGGTTGTCCGGATGGCCCGTGGCAAAACCGATGAATTTGCCCGGATGGGCATTCACGGTGTCGATAATGAAGTTGTCTATGCTCTCCACCTGATGAACCGTCGTGGCGACGGAGTGGATGAGGAACATATCTATACCGGCTTTTTCACCGAGCTTCAGCAGCTGCTTTACAGAGCCGACTTCGGCATCCATATCGAGCTTGTAGAAGTCACCGACTGCA
Organism: uncultured Clostridia bacterium; assembly: GCA_947302545.1. Lineage (GTDB taxonomy): Bacteria > Bacillota > Clostridia > Oscillospirales > Acutalibacteraceae > UBA1227. Next base: position 4,251 of record CAMYWC010000025.1, read on the forward strand.
TCGGTGGCCTTCTGCGCTATCTTTTCGGGATAGACATGGGCATGTGCGTCAATAATCATTTTTCGGTTCCTTTGCTCATAAAATCAATGGTAAGATATTAGCACTAAAAAAGAAAAGTTGCAATTATTAATTAAAATTTATATAATACTTTGACTGTTACATTAAATGTCGGAGGTGACTGTTTTGCGCGGCTACGATGAGCTGCAGGAGATTCTTGCGCCCATTATATCGGATGAGAACGTGCAGGATATGAAAAATTATATCCAGCATGGTTCCATAACCACATTTGAACATTGTTTTTCCGTCGCAAAACTCGCTTACCGTATTGGAAATGCAGTGCCCTTTGAAGTGGATATGTCTGTTTTGATTCCGGGTGCAATGCTGCATGATTTTTATCTTTATGACTGGCATGAGCCCGGGGACGGTTCCCATCACATGCACGGATTCAGACACGCGAAGAGGGCGGCAAACAATGCCGTGACCCTGCTCGGCATGAACGAGGACGTTCACTCCGTAATTTATTCTCATATGTGGCCGCTTAATCCGCTTCGGGTGCCGCGCTCACGTGAGGCTTTGATTGTATGCATCGCCGATAAATGCGTGGCTTTTCACGAAACACTTTTTGAGAGGTAATTATCAGATGGTAATCTGCAGATATGTCGTTTTGTTTTTCATTTACAGCTTCATGGGCTGGGTTTATGAGAGTATATATTGTACCGTGAAGGACAAGAAGTGGAGGAACAGGGGATTCCTGTACGGCCCCATTATTCCCATCTACGGTTTCGGCGCGGTGATCATTTCGATTTTCGTGACTGTCGCCGAGGACAACAAGGTAACGACACCCGTATGGAAGGTCTTCCTGGTTTCAATGATAGGAAGCGCGATTATGGAATATGTCACCTCCTGGGTGATGGAGAAAATCTTCCATGCCCGCTGGTGGGATTACAGTAATATGCCGCTCAACATAAACGGCAGAATCAACCTGATTTCAAGCACCGGTTTCGGTCTCGCGGGCGTGCTGATAATATACGTCCTGAAGCCGTTTGTCGAGGGAATTATCGACGGCTGGCATCCGCTTGTTATTGAGTCGCTGGCTCTGGTCTTTGTAATCATACTCGGAATGGATCTCTCGATGATCGTCGATGACCTCAAGCATTTCAACAAGCTGGTTTTACATTACCGCGACATTTTCGACGAGAATATGGGAAGCTTTGTCGATGCGACGGTTCAGCAGACCGAAGAGGTCAAGGAGATTACAAGCGGTGTCGTAAGAAAGGTAAGAAGATTCAGCGACAGCGACGAGAAGACAAAACTTCTGAAAAACTATGTGCTTTCGCTGTTTGAGAGGAATTAAAGTTCGTGCAAAAGTCCAAGTACTTCGGTGACAGAGCCTTTTACAGGTATGTTCTGGGGCTCGCCGTACCGATCATAATTCAAAATTTCATAACGAACTTCCTGTCGATGCTCGACAACCTCATGGTGGGTACCCTCGGTACGGCCTCCATGAGCGGTGTATCGGTTGCGAACCAGTTCCTGTTCGTATATATGCTTGCGGTTTTCGGACTTGTTTCCGGCGCAGGCATTTTCGGCGCGCAGTATGCCGGGAACAATGATCCGAATGGTCTTCGCAACACCTTCAGGTTCAAGGTTATTGCGGGGCTCCTGCTTACGTTCTTCTTCTGCTGGTTTTTTGCCGTCGCAAATGAGGAACTCATAGGGCTTTACCTGAAGGGCGACGGCGATGAGGCTCTGCGTGCGGAGACGCTGGCAATAGCCAAAAGATATATGCTTATCATGCTTGTCGGACTATATCCGGCGGCCATGACGCAGGCCTATTCATCCACACTCCGTGAGACGGGGCAGACAAAGGTGCCGATGGCGGCCAGCATCACAGGCGTTGTCGTGAACCTTATCGGTGACTATGTACTTATCTTCGGCAAGTTCGGCGCGCCGCGTCTTGAAGTCGCAGGTGCCGCAGTCGCTACGGTATTTGCGCGATTTGTTGAACTGGCAGTCCTTATCATATGGACACATACGCATACATCATCAGGCCTCATAAGCTTCGCTTCCGGCGCTTACAGGTCATTTAAAGTACCTCTGTCCCTGGTCTCGAATATCATCAGAAAGGGCACGCCCCTGATGCTCAATGAGGTAATCTGGGCCGCAGGTATGACGAGGCTTACACAGTGCTATTCCCTCAGGGGAATGGATGTTGTCGCTGCCTTCAGTATCTCGCAGACTTTCTGGGGACTTTTCGGTACGATATTCCTGTCCATGGGAGCCACGGTCGGTATTGTACTCGGACAGAAACTCGGCGCAGGCGACATGAAGGAAGTGAAGTACACCGCATACAAACTTGTCGTACTGGGCTTTTTCATAAGCATAGTGACAGCGGTGCTTTACATCATCGCCTCGCAGTTTGTGCCTGAACTTTATTCGACGACACCCGAGGTTAAGCGGATTGCGACAAGGCTTATGATGATAGCGTCAATTGCCATGCCCGCCGACTCAATCTGCAACAGCACATACTTTGCGGTGCGTTCGGGTGGCAAGACCATCATAACCTTCATCATGGATGCGGGATTTGTATGGGCCGCACTTGTTACGACAGCTTCAATTCTTGTCCATTTCACCGCTTTGTCGGTCTTCTGGATTTACTTTGTAATCCAGCTTCTCAACTACGTAAAGGCCGCCATAGGTGTTTACCTGACCATGGAAGGCAAGTGGATAAATAATCTCATAAATGAAAACGCACAGCCGGCTTAAATGCCGATGTGCGTTTTTGTTTTTGTATCGATAATATATCCGCCGCCGGGCGGGGACTGCCACTCGTAGCGGTTCTTGTTTTCCTCGGGGAAGAGTGTTGTCATTATCGCGGCAATGACACCTCCGTGCGTCACGATGAGTGTGTCGCGGTCCTCTTCCAGGATTCTGTCGAGTGCCGCCGTGACGCGCCTTACGAGGTCAAGGCCGCTTTCACCGCCCGGCGTCCTGTTCGCTTCGTTGTCGCCGGACAGCCAGAGCTGATAGTCCTCGGTATCCTTCAGACTTTCATAACTCTGCATCTCAAAT
>CAMYWC010000026.1:0-7230 GCA_947302545.1 uncultured Clostridia bacterium
GATCCGCTTACACCTGAGGAGCAGGCTCTCATTGATGAAATCAACGAAGAGCGCGAAAAGGCTAAGGACGATATCGACAAGATCACAGGCGATTATCCTGACATTCTTAAGGACATTCAGGACAGAGTCGATGATGCACAGGATGTATTTGATGACAAGGTCGCTGAAGACTTTGTAAACGATCATGCATCTGACAACGATGCAACTGATCCTTATGACAAGGCCAACAATCCTGTTGACGAAGACAACGCACAGCGCGTAGTTGACGGCCAGGATGAGTGGAACAACGCATCTGACTCCGTTAAGGAGAAGATTGATGAACTGATCAAGCAGAAGAGCGAAGACTCTGACGAGCCGTACAGCGGCTATGAGGATATGCTCTATACGGCACAGAAGATTCTGAATCCTGATGAACTGACTGTACCTGAGGTTCAGGAGATTATGGTCAAGGACGGCTACATCCACGTAGACATCCAGGTTGAAAACCTCATTGATCCTGACAACAAGTACGCGGACAACATTGACGAGATTATCAGAATCCTTTCCAAGTCAATTGACCAGAGTGATGCGGATGTATTCAACGCAGGCGGTTCTGTCGAGATAGTAATGATTATCAGAGAGATTGAAAGTGATCCTGCCAACGATGCAGCCATCAAGGCTGACGGCAACACACTTGTCAAGCACATCGAAATACTCATTACGAAGACGCAGATAGCCGAAGACGGCACAACGATTGCCAGCAAGGATATTACTAAGACTGCTGAGCCTATTACCTTCGTAGTACCTCTCGGCGACGCCGAGAAGGAAGGCCGCGTATTCTATGTATACGCTGACCACGGCGGAAGAGCACCGGCAGAGAAGAGTCCTGACGGCGACGGTGTACGCGTAACGGCTACCGTAGCATTCACAAACGATAAATTCTCAGTATTCTCAATCGCATACGCAGAGGATGAGAAGGTTGTCGATACCAGTGATCCTACACCGATTCTCAGCACGATAATGCTTATGTACAGCTCATTCGGAGCAGCAGTACTGACAGGCAGAAAACGCAGAGAAGAGGAAGAGATGTACTAAAATGAAACAACCCCGGGGTAACCCGGGGTTGTTCTTTGCTTGCTATTTGAACAAATGTGCGGTATAATTGATTTGTATGAACGGTAAGAAAGGAGGGGACGAATGGACAGGATAATTCTGCACTGCGACGGCAATAATTTCTTTGCATCGTGTGAGTGTACGGTTCGGCCGGAGCTCTGGAAAGTGCCTATGGCGGTCGCGGGAGACCCGGAGAGCCGCCATGGAATAATTCTCGCGAAGAATGACCTGGCCAAGAAGGCGGGCGTGCAGACGGCCGAGCCTATCTGGCAGGCGAAGCGAAAGTGCCCGAACCTGGTATGCGTCCCCGCGACCTTCGATTTGTACCACAGCTTTTATGAGCGGATAAATAAAATATATCTGTCGTATACGGACCTTGTGGAACCGTTTTCAATTGATGAATCCTTCCTGGATATTACCGGCTGCATGCACCTGCACCCCGGTAAAAGTCCTCGGGATATTGCGGATGAAATAAGGGAGAGAGTAAAGGCCGAACTCGGCATTACGGTCTCTGTCGGAGTGTCATTCTGCAAGACGTTTGCAAAGCTCGGATCCGACTACAAAAAACCGGACGCGACCACCGTGATTTTCCGGGAAGATGTCCCTAAAATTGTCTATCCGCTGCCCGTTTCAGACCTCGTTTTCGTAGGTAAAAAAACCACTGAAATTCTGTCCGCTCACGCGGTCAAAACAGTGGGTGAACTGGCCCAGCTTTCGGAGGATTATCTGGTCCGTATACTGGGGAAGCAAGGTAAAGACCTTTACACCGTTGTGCACTGCCTGGAAGAGTCGCAGGTACGTGATTTCTATGACTACGTTGCACCCAAATCAGTGTCTCACGGCATGACTTTTCGCCGTGATTTGGTCGGTGAAGGGGAGATCAAATCAGGGGTCTCCGTACTGGCTGACAGGGTGGCCTCGAGGCTCCGTTTTGAGGGCTTCAAAGGCAGTGTCGTACAGGTCACTTTGAAGGACCCTTCCTTCAAGCAGATCCAGCGTCAGAAAAAACTCTCTCATCCGACTTATCTTCAGAAGGAAATCACGGATATTTCCATGGAACTCATCCGTGAAAACTGGGATTTTTCAAAGCCCATCCGACTTGTTACAATCGGTGTGAATGACCTCGTCCCGAAGGACGAGGAGACGGTCGAACAGGTTTCTTTGTTCGACACTGAGTCGAATCACACCGACACAAAAAAACAGGAGGCCATAGAAGATACCATGGCCTCCATCAGAGAAAAGTTCGGTGACAAGTCTATCAAGTTCGGTTACTCTTCGGATTCGGAACTGGGCATAAAGTGAGAGCACGCCGCCACTGCGAGTCTGTCGCAGCGCTCATTTTCGGGGTGGCCGGCGTGGCCCTTAATCCATATTACGCGGAGCTTGTGCGGCTCAATGAGCCTGAGCAGTTCGTCCCAGAGCTCAATGTTTTGCGCAGGCTTTTTGTCCGCCTTGCGCCAGCCGTTTTCCTTCCAGGACTGTGCCCAGCCTTTATCAAGGGCATCCGCGACATATTTTGAGTCTGTGCAGAGGACTACATCGCACGGGCGTTTCAAGGCTTTGAAGCCCTCAATGACCGCGGTCAGTTCCATTTTGTTGTTTGTGGTCTCCGGTTCTCCGCCGGAGAATTCTTTTTCATGCTTTCCGGCGCGCAGAATGGTTCCCCAGCCGCCCGGTCCGGGGTTGCCAGAACAGGCGCCGTCAGTGAACATTTCAACTTTTGTAAGTTCGCTCATCAGTTAATCACCTGCGGGTATTTTACCACATTTCTTGACTGTTGTCTAAATATGTAATAAAATAATTTATCTATGTATTTCGGAAATATATTAAGAAAGGAGTAAAAGTACAGATGAATTCAAAAGAAAAGTCTTCGGCTAAAAGGGCTGTGCGAAAGACTGCGGCACACGGAAAAGCCTCTTCGAAGACCAAAGATTCGGTATTCAAAATTCCGATTCATATCTCGTTCCTCGGCGGACTGAATGAAATCGGAAAGAATATGACTTTATACGAATACAAGGGCGATATGTTCATTGTCGACTGCGGACTTGCGTTCCCTGAGTCGGACATGCTCGGTGTCGACCTTGTAATACCCGATTTCACATATGTGCAGCGAAATGCGGACAAGATAAAGGGTATACTCATAACCCACGGACACGAGGACCATATCGGAGGTCTCGCTTATCTCCTTAAAGTGGTCAACGCGCCCGTCTATGGCACTGCGCTCACAATAGGTCTCATTGAGGGAAAACTGCGCGAGCACAATATGCTTGACGCGTGTGACCTGCATGTCATAAAACCGGGCGACAGAATAAAGCTCGGTCAGTTTGAGGCTGAGGCCATTCACGTCAACCACTCAATACCTGACGCCCTCGCATTTGCCATTCGCTGCGAGGCGGGCACTATTGTGCAGACAGGTGACTTCAAGATTGACACGACACCCATTGACGGACAGATGATTGACCTTGCGCGCTTTGCCGAGATAAGCAAGGAAGGCGTGCTCTGCTACCTGGCCGACTCGACAAATGCCGAGAAGCCGGGCTACTCGGCGTCTGAACGCACTGTCGGCCAGTCTTTCGAGACGCTCTTCCGCCGCGCCGGAAAGCGCAGAATAATCGTCGCGACCTTCGCGTCGAACATACACAGGGTGCAGCAGATTATCAATGAAGCTGTTTCAAACAACAGAAAGGTGGCGCTCTCGGGCAGAAGCCTTGAGAACGTGCTCTCTGTAGGTAAGGAGCTCGGTTATCTCGATGTTCCGGACGGAATCATCATTCCGCTTGACGAGATAGGCAACTACGAGCCCTGGCAGATTCTTCTCGTGACCACGGGCAGCCAGGGTGAGCCCATGTCAGCTCTCTCGAGGATGGCTTTCTCGGATCACAAGAAGGTCAATATCTCTTCAAACGACTTCGTTATCATCTCCGCGACACCCATACCGGGCAACGAGAAATCCGTCAGCAAGGTTGTAAACGAACTCATGCGCCACGGCGCGGAGGTCGTCTATGAGAAGATGTACGATGTACATGTCTCCGGCCACGCAAACCAGGAGGAACTCAAACTCATGCTCGGCCTCGTGAAGCCGCGCTATTTCATACCGGTGCACGGTGAGCAGAGGCATCTGACAAAGCATACCATGCTGGCCAACCAGGTAGGTATGGCTTCGAGAGATATTATCATTGCCGAGATAGGCAAGACCGTTGAGGTCTGCGACGGTACCTTCCGTGAAAACGGTATGGTGCCCGCCGGTAGAGTATATGTCGACGGCAGCGGTGTGGGAGATGTCGGACAGGTTGTTTTAAGGGACCGCACAAAACTCTCACAGGACGGCATAATAACCGTCGTACTCACTATTGACTCTGCATCCGGCGAAATCGTCGCCGGACCTGACATAGTCTCCAGAGGTTTCGTATATGTACGTGAGTCCGAGGAGATAATGGATGAGATGCGCCAGGTGGCATACGATGCCGCTGTGACCTGCATCGACAACGATATCCGTGACTGGGCATCCATCAAGTCCGCCATCAGGGATGATGTCGGACAGCTCGTATATGAGCGCACGAGACGCGCTCCCATGATTCTTCCCATCATCATGGAGGTTTAACCTGATGAAGAAAACAGTCTTCCCCGCAGTCTGTATCCTTGCGGCTGCAGCGTCAACTGTATATCTCTTTACACTGAATTATACCGCCGGCATGATTCAGGCAGCAGTGCTGCTCTGTCTCTGTCTTGCCGGTCTGATAATTTACGCTTTCAGGACTGCAAGGCTCAAGAGGACGGTGCGTGACACCTCGAAGTATTTCGAGGATGACGGCCGCGCAGTACGTCCTTTTCCGGTTGTAATCTGTACGGAAGACGGCAGCATATCCTGGTTCAACGAACACTTTGAAAAGGACGTGCTGGGCTCGGAAACGGTTAAAAGCGGAAATGTTTCCGAGTTCATCGGCGACATCACTACGGAGTCGCTCTGCGCGGCTGAGGCCGGCACCAGTATCAACTATGCCGGCAAGAAATATACGGTCTACGCGGACAAACTCAAGGAAGGAAAGTCAGCTTACTGCCTGTTCTTTATCGATAATACCGAGATAAAGAAACTCGCTGAGGAGTATAAGTACACCCGTCCCGTTGTCCTTCAGATGAAGATAGACAACCTGGACGAGGTCTACCAGACTTACAAAAACAGCGAATGCGAAGTCATAAGCGGTGAGCTTGAACATATTCTCGAACAGTGGGCTTCAAAGTACCCCAGCTTCTTCAGAAGAGTGGGCAGCGGAAAGTACGTAATGGTCATGGAGGAACGCGGCCTTACGGAAATCATGGAAAAGAAGTTCGACATCTTAAAGAAAATCCGTGACTACAAATTTGGTGAGAGCCCCATAGAGATAACTCTCTCGATAGGCGTAGGCTACGGCGGTTCATACGTACAGTGTGACGAGTTTGCCAAGCAGGCAATAGAGATGTCACAGAGCCGCGGCGGCGACCAGGCCACCGTCAACCACAACGGCGACCTTCAGTTCTTCGGCGGCCTCATCCAGGGCAACACGAAGAATACGAAAATCAAGGCCCGCCTCATGGCCTCGGCCTTCGCGGATCACATTGAGAACGCAGACGCCGTCTTTTCGATGGGACACTGCTTCTCGGATCTCGACAGTGTCGGCTCTGCCGTAGGCGTCTGCGAAATAGCGAAGGCCCTCGGCAAACCTTATTTCATAATCTGCGACAAGGAGAAGTCGATGGCGAAGCAGCTCATAGAGCAGCTCGCGGATTCCGTTATGCCCAATGTTTTTATAACAGGGGAGAAGGCGGCGGAACTGATAACTTCCAAGAGCCTCCTCGTTGTTGTTGACACTCACAGGGCCTCATCCCTTGAGTACCCGGAACTTTTCGTGAGGTTTGAAAATGTCGCTGTAATCGACCACCACAGGAGAACGGCTGACTACATCAACACGGCCGTACTCTACTATGATGAGCCCAATGCCTCATCCGCCTGTGAAATGGTCACGGAACTCATTCAGTACACTCCGGCGAAGGTTGAACTCAGCCCTCTCACCGCTGAGGCGCTTCTCTCGGGCATCATGCTCGACACGAGAAACTTTGTCCTCTCCACAGGCTCGCGCACCTTTGAGGCCGCAGCTTACCTCAAGGGCATAGGCGCTGATACGGTATCGGTAAAGCAACTCTTTGCCTTTAAATTTGAAAGCTATAAGCATAAGAATGCCATCGTCTCAACCGCAGTGACATACAAAGGCTGTGCCATAGCGGTGGCGACGGAGCATTTCAAGAATATAAGAATAGTTGCGTCACAGGTGGCAAACGAGCTCCTGAATGTTGCGGGGGTCAAGTCCTCCTACGTTCTCTTTGAGGAGAATGACCAGATAAATATCTCGGCCCGTTCTCTCGGGGAGATGAATGTCCAGGTTATTATGGAATACCTGGGCGGAGGTGGACACCTCACAATGGCCGCAACACAGATTTCGGGTATCACCATGGGTGATGCTGTTGTAAGACTCGAAAACGCAATTGAACAATACATCGAGGAGAATAAATAATGAAGGTTATACTCAGAGAAGACGTAAAGGGTCTCGGTAAGAAGGGCGACCTCGTAAACGCATCTGACGGTTACGCCAGGAACTTCCTCTTCCCGAAGAATCTCGCCGTGGAGGCGAATGCCCAGAACGTCACGGAAAAGAAGAACGCGGACGCTTCAAAGCAGTTCAAATATGACACGGAAAAGGCGGCTGCACAGCAGGCGGCCGATAAGATATCCGGCAAGACCGTAAAACTTACGGCGAAGGCCGGTTCATCGGGCAAGCTCTTCGGTTCGGTAACGGCGAAGGAGATTGCCGCAAAGATTAAGGAAGAATACGGTATCGATGTCGACAAGAGAAAGATAGGCATCGATGACATAAAGCAGTTCGGCACATACAACGCCACTGTTAAACTCTTTGAGGGTGTAAAGACCGAATTTAAGGTACAGGTTTCAGAGGAGTAATTATGGATAATTTCGAAATGTCACTGCCTTACAGCATGCAGGCTGAACAGGCTGTGCTCGGAGCTGTTCTCGTGAACAGCGACTGCCTGAAGGACATTATGGCTTCGGGTTTCTCCGCTGAGTACTTTTTCAGGAATGAGCACAAGACC
>CAMYWC010000027.1:0-7210 GCA_947302545.1 uncultured Clostridia bacterium
CCTGGAGGAGATGATGGATGCCATGGTGCCCTCAGTGATCAGGCCGAGTATTTTTACAATCTCACCGGTCAGGTTCTTTATGAGTTCATCGCGGTCAGTCTTTTCCGCGAGGTATTTCTCAATATTCTTTCGAAGAAAATCGCGGTAGTCGCCCCTGCCGGACGACCTGGACTTTCGTGTGAAGAACGCAGTTACGCTGTTTAACGAGTATCTGCCCAGATAGTCATAGAGGAACCAGAGGAGGCCTTTTTTAAACTGCTCACGCACATGAATCTTTTCCATCACAAAGACGGATGCGCTCATTGCCGTGGGCAGAACCTTGTTTAAGGCAGTCCTTGTTATTTCGGCGATATATTTCTGAGAGAAGGGCAGAATACCCTGTACGGGTACGGTAAAGCCCTCAGCGAGTTTTATTTCGGTCCTGGGCTGGATGAGTATGCGCTGAGTCAGGGCGCTGCCGGCATAAGCCAGGGCACCTATCGCCAGGACGTCAGGCGTATACTTTTTATCGTTCTTCTTTCCCATCATACTCACCGCCTTTGGGTTTATTACTAATTGATTATAAATAAAAACAATGATGCCCGCAAGTCTTACGAAAAAATCTCAAAGTTCTCATCGAGCATGCATTTTCTCGTAATATGAACAAAAACGGGCTCGACCGGAATGAGCTCAAGCACCCTTGTTATAAGGATATTCGGGTTTATTCCGAATGTCGGATTGCTCGGCAGCGTCAGTAAAACAGTTGTTGTTTTGTCGTCGTCGGACCAGATTTTCACATCTTTTATATGTCCTGTCAAGGTAATTTCCTTTACAACCTTCTGTTTTCCCTGCTTTCCGACCTTGGAAATCGTCAGATTCTCATCGGACAGTTTCTCAAAAACCGCGTTGTTAAAGGCTTCCTGCGGCATCTGCTCCTGTTTTATCTCAATCTTGTATCTTGAGAAAGCCACAAGCTGAGCCTTCTTTACGGGCTCCTTCACGTCAATTATCCGGATATCCGGAGGCATGACCTTTTCGAGGCGGGATTTCACCTCTTCAAAGGAGATGTCCTCATTGAGTCTGATGTCGAGTATCTCAGAAAGCCCTTCCATGCCGAGTGACAGGGGCATGGCAAAATTCATATACGGTCTCGGGTTGAAACCCTCGGTGTACCAGAGAGGTATCTCCGCCCTCGAGATTGCCCTGGAGAAACAGCGCATGAGGTCAAGGTGGGAGATGTATTTGGCGTCGCCGCGCTTCTCAAAGAAGATTCTTGCATTTTGCATCGCAATTACCTCCGTTTAATGATGAAGCGCCGCACGCGGCACATTTTATTCTGCAGTGAGGAGTGGTCTCATTCCTCTTCGATTTTTCGTTTTCTCTGATGAGGAACTCCTTGGTGACACCGTAGTCGAGATGATCCCAAGGCAGGATTTCCTCGTAGCTGCGGCGTCTGTAGGCATACCACTTCGGATCGACGCCGCAGTTTTCGAAAGCCTGCTGCCAGAGATCGAAGCGAAGCTGGTCATCCCAGGAGTCAAATTTACAGCCGAGGTTGTGGGCCTCGAGCAGGACCTTGCCGAGTCGCCTGTCGCCTCTCGCGAAGACAGCCTCAAGGAAGATTGTGTCCGTATGATGCGCCGAGAGGTGAATGTGCGACTTCGGCACCCTCGTCTGCTCGAGCAGATAGGCGCGCTTCTCATCCAGTTCCTCAGTGGTGGCCTGCGGCTCCCACTGGAACGGTGTATGAGGCTTCGGCACGAACGGAGAAGCGCTGACATTGATTACGAGCTGCTTTCCCTTCGGCTTGTCCGGTGTGCGGTAGTACTCCGTCACAACGCGTCTGGAGAGGTTTACTATCTCCTCTATGTCCTCGAATGTCTCCGTAGGCAGACCCAGCATGAAATAGAGCTTTACCGTCGTCCAGCCGCCTTTGAAGGCAATGCGGACGGTGCTCAGTATCTCCTCCTCGGTGATATTCTTGTTTATCGCGTCACGAAGACGCTGTGAACCGGCCTCGGGAGCGAATGTGAGGCCGCTCTTTCTTATAAGTTTCATCTTCTCGACGAGCTCGTCGGAGAAGTTATCCACGCGCAGTGAGGGAAGGCTTATGTTTACATTCCTCTCCTGCGTCCAGTCAATCATGTCATTTAAAAGCGGCTGAATGCCCGTATAGTCGGATGTGGACAGTGAGATAAGGCTTATCTCATCATAGCCCGTATTCTTTATCAGAGCCTTCGCCTGCTCATTTGCAAGCTCCGGGGACTTCTCCCTTATGGGGCGGTAGATAAAGCCCGCCTGGCAGAAGCGGCATCCGCGAATGCAGCCGCGGAAGAGTTCCTCGCTTACGCGGTCGTGCACAACCTCTATGAAGGGCACTATGAATCTGTCCGGATAGGGCGCCTTGTTCAGATCACTGACTATCCTCTTGTGCACGACGGCGGGCGCTCCGTTTTTCGGTGTGACTGCATCTATGGTGCCGTCCGCTTTGTATGTGACATCATAGAGCGAGGGCACATATACACCCTGTATGCCTGCCACTGCGGTGAGGAATTCCTCCTTACCCGCTCCGCGGTCCTTGTACTCTTTGTAGAGATTGAGGAAATCGTTCATTATCTCCTCACCGTCGCCGAGTAAAAACGCGTCGACAAAGTCGCAGATGGGCTCCGCGTTCGACGCGCAGGGGCCGCCGGCGACAACGAAGTTCTTAAGGTCGTGTCGCTCGCTCGCGAGCATGGGCACGCCGCCGAGCTCCAGCATATTCAGTACATTTGAAAAAGAGAGCTCATACATGAGCGTAAAACCTATGACATCGAAGTCCGAGAGCTTATCCTTGGACTCGATGGCAAAGAGGGGTATGCCGTTTGCCCTCATCTGTTCCTCCATGTCGGGCGCGGGAGCGAATACACGCTCGCACCAGGCATCCTCCCTGTCATTTATAAGGGAGTAGAGAATCTTCATTCCCAGATGGGACATGCCTATCTCATATGTATCGGGGAAGCAGAAGGCAAAGCGCAGGTCAACCGAATCAGCGCTCTTTACAACGCTGTTCAGTTCCCCTCCCGTATAGCGTCCCGGCTTCTGAACCGCGGACAGTACCTTTTCAAGTTTTGCGTCCATATTTCACCTTTAAGATAAGGCATCTTGAAATTTTGTTTTCAAGATGCCTTTCGTCTTACTTATTCTTGCCCATTGCCTCCGGGGCACTTGTCGGCTGAATTGCGCTTATGTAATAAGCCTTACCCTTTTCTCTCAGAGTGACTTTTACGTACTTGCTCGGCGCCGGATCGACAATGTCGCCGTTGTCGGCCTGTACGAAGCCGCTGCCGGAGAGATAAGCCACGGTTAAAACTATGGTGTTACTCTTCTCCGTCATATCGAGAACACGCGGAATATAAGTTGCGTCAACACCCGTGATGGGGGCCTTATAGGCATTTTTCTCGGAGTCATATACAAACTCGAACGCGGACGAGGCCACCGTCTGGTGCTCTATCTCACGCTCCGCTCCGAAAAGCGAAATGAATTTCGCTTCGACTTCCTCGGCCGGGTAGAAGATCATACCGTCCTCGACTTCATATTCGTCGGTCGCTACATCGCTCTTGATGATCGCCCAGATTGAGGCCTCAATGAGCTGAGACATATCGGCCTTCGTAATGTCGTCAAATTCGGAGATGTCGTTCATTACGACGGGGACGAGCATTGTCTGGAACTTCTGCATCTCGGCAACCTTGGCCGCCTCACGCTTTGAGACGATTGTGTCTACTGCCGTAAGAACAATAAAGACGATACCGACTATTGCGAGAATTATTACGAGAAAGCCCAGGGGCTTCGCCCACCTCTTATTCTGTTTCGGAGTACTCATTTCCTGACCTCCTTACCGATTGATGTCGTTGTTATCTTCTGTTGTTTCCTCTGCGGAAATTGCCGCCCTGTCTTCTCTGAGGTCTCTCCTCTTCGATGTCGTTTTCAGGTACGGCGCCCTCTACTTCAATGAGAGCATCGCGGCGGGAGAGATTGATTCTGCCCTGGTCATCGATTTCGATAACCTTGACGATAATCTCGTCGCCTACGGTTACAACGTCCTCAACCTTCTCGGTGCGCTTTACATCGAGACGGCTGATGTGAACGAGACCCTCCTTGCCGGGAGCAATCTCAACGAAGGCACCGAAGCTCATGAGCCTCGTTACAACGCCCTTGTAGATTGCGCCGATCTCGGGATCGTTCGCGATTGTCTCTACCATGAAGATGGCTCTCTGAGCGTCCTCAAGATCAAGAGCAGATACGAATACCTGACCCTCGTCGTTGACGTCAACCTTACAGTTGCACTCAGCGCAGATCTTCTGGATGACCTTACCCTGCTTGCCGATAACATCGCCGATCTTCTCGGGGCTGATGGTTGTGGTAAGCATCTTGGGAGCATATTTTGAAAGCTCGGGGCGTACCTCGGGGATACACTTGAGCATTACTTCATCGAGGATGTAGATGCGGGCCTTTCTTGTCTTCTCAAAGGCCTCCTTGATGATTTCGGGTGTGAGGCCGTGAACCTTGAGGTCCATCTGGATGGCCGTGATACCCTTGTGTGTGCCGGCAACTTTGAAGTCCATGTCGCCGAAGAAGTCCTCAAGACCCTGGATGTCGACCATGGTCATGAAGTCGCCGTAAACGCCCTGCTCACCTGTGATGAGACCGCAGGAGATACCTGCTACGGGAGCCTTGATCGGAACACCTGCAGCCATGAGCGCAAGTGTGGAACCGCATACGGAGCCCTGCGATGTAGAACCGTTTGATGAGAGTACTTCGGAGACAACGCGAATGGCGTAAGGGAAGTCCTCAACTGACGGGATTACCGGCAGGAGTGCGCGCTCTGCGAGAGCGCCGTGGCCTATCTCACGACGGCCGGGTCCGCGCGGCGGCTTTGTCTCGCCTACGGAGTAGGACGGGAAGTTGTAGTGGTGAATGTAACGCTTCTCCGTGTCCTCATCGAGGCCGTCAAGACGCTGCGCGTCTGACATGGGAGCGAGTGTTGCAACAGAGAGAACCTGTGTCTGACCTCTGGTGAACATGCCTGAACCGTGAACACGCGGAAGAAGGTCAACCTCAGCGTTGAGCGGACGTATATCGTCGATACCGCGGCCGTCTACACGCTTGTGCTCATCCTTGAGCCAGCGGCGTACGATGTGCTTCTGAATGAGGTACATGATCTCGTCGATCTTGCCTTCCTGCTCGGGAAAGAGCTCGTCATACTTCTCATGGACCTTGTCATAGATGGGAAGAAGACGCTCGTCGCGTACATTCTTGTCGTCTGTGTCAAGAGCGGCCTCTACGTCCTTTACGCAGAAAGCCTCTATCTCGTCGAGGATTGCCGGGTCCGGATCGTTGGACTCGAACTCAAACTTCGGCTTGCCGATTTCGGCAACGATGGAGTTGATGAACTTAACAACTTCCTTGTTTGCCTCATGGCCTGCCATGATGCACTCAAACATCTTGTCCTCGGGGATCTCGTTTGCGCCTGCCTCGATCATTGCTACGAGGTCGGCTGTTGAGGAGACTGTGAGCTTGAGCTCTGTCTTCTCTCTCTGCTCGAGTGTGGGGTTGATGACTATCTCACCGTCAACAAGACCTACATCTACGGAAGAGATGGGGCCTGCCCACGGGATGTCGGAGATGGCAATGGCGGCTGAAACGCCGATTGCGGCTGTGATCTCGGGTGAGCAGTCGGGGTCAACCGACATAACCGTCGCAACGACAGAGCAGTCATTTCTCATGTCCTTCGGGAAGAGCGGACGGATGGGTCTGTCAATGCAGCGTGAAGCGAGTATAGCCTTCTCTGAAGCCTTACCCTCTCTTCTCTGGAAAGAGCCGGGGATACGGCCTACGGAGTACATCTTCTCCTCGTAGTCAACTGAGAGCGGGAAAAAGTCAACGCCCTCTCTCGGCTTTGCGGATGCCGTTACGGTGCAGAGTACGGCTGTCTCACCGTAGTTTGCGAAAACGGCCGCGTTTGCGAGGCCGGCCATCTTGCCGGTCTCAAGGCGAAGCGGTCTGCCTGCAAGGGTTGTTTCATAAACCTTGTAGTTTTCAAACATTTCTTTTACCTTCCTTTTTATTTTTCAAAAGGAGGCCTGTTTTAAACCCTGAGGTTTAGCAATAAATTAAAAATCCGGTTTCCGGGTCCTTAATTTACCGCTAATCCCTTTTGGGCGGCCTCCTGTTTTTACAATGAAAACTGCTCCTTAAAAAGCAATTTAAGGCAGATGGCAAAGATGCCATCTGCCCCACAGCGCATTACTTTCTGAGTCCGAGTCTCGAGATGAGGGAACGGTAACGCTCAATATCCGTCTTCTGGAGATATGTGAGGAGGTTACGTCTCTTACCGACCATCTTGAGAAGTCCTCTGTTTGAGTGGAAGTCGTGCGGATGCTCCTTAAGATGAGCGTTGAGATCGTTGATTCTCTTTGTGAGAACGGCAATCTGAACCTCGGGAGAACCCGTGTCGCCTTCGTGTGTCGCGTACTCAGCCATTATGGCCTGCTTTTCTTCCTGTGTCATTTCTTTCACCTCATTGAAAATTTTTCCGCTTTCCCAGGACACGGTAACGGTGATCCGCATTGCGGCATACGCCGTGCTCCGAGAAAAGGGCTTGCTTATATTAACACAATTACATTTAAAAGTAAAGTGCCAATTTACTTATCTTTTGTGTTCCCTGGCCTCTTCCGCCAGTTTGCGCACTTTGCGCTCATCATTTTTTATCTGGACCTCAAGGTCCGTGAAGGAGTCAAAACGCTTCTCCGGACGGAGGAAGCGCAGGAGCGCAACCTCGACAAACTTGCCGTAGAGATTGCCCTCGAAGTCAAGAATATGCGTCTCTATTGACGGTCTCGCGTCATCGTAGAATGTGGGCCTTACGCCTATATTGGTAATTGCAAGATAGCTTTTGTCGCCCACCGTCGCCTTGCTCATGTAAACACCGTACTTCGGTATGACAAGGTGCGGGTCGGCCTCCTGGTTAATTGTCGGCGCACCGAGGTGACGGCCGCGTTTGTCGCCGTCGACGACCTGGAGACGGAAGGAGTAGGGGCGGCCGAGCATGCGGTTCGCCGTCTCTATTTTGCCGCGGTCGAGAGCCTTCTTGATGCGCGTCGTCGAGACGGGCTGGCCTTCAAAGTCGAACTCAGGTGACATTGAAAACTCAAGTCCCGCCCTCTCGCAGAGAGCCTTTAAGGTCTCGGGC
>CAMYWC010000028.1:0-6906 GCA_947302545.1 uncultured Clostridia bacterium
GGTATCTGAAACCTTGAAGATCATATAGGCGTTGTCCTTGTCTTCTGCGTCAAGGAAGGCATACATGTATTCAATGTTTACGTTTGCTTCATTGAATTTGTTCAGAAGATTGTTAAGGCCGCCCGGCTCGTCCGGTACGGCGAAAGCGAGGACTTCGGAGCAGTTTGCGACGAAATCGGCCTCGGAGAGGACGGCCGCAGCCTTTCTTACATCCTTTAAGATGAGACGGGCGATACCGAAGTCAGCGGTCTCGGCAAGAGAGAGCGCACGTATGTCAATGCACTTCTCTGCAAGCAGGGAGGTCATGCCGGAAAGCTCTCCGGGTTTGTTTTCGAGAAAAACGGAAATCTGTTTGATACTCATAATGTCCTCCTTACTTAAATCTTTCTTGTGTCTATTACGCGGACGGCCTTGCCTTCGCTGCGCTCGATGGTCTTCGGAGCGACGAGTGAAACCTTGGCTTTGATGCCGAGCATAGAGAGGAGACCTGCACCGAGCTTCTTCTGCATCTCCTGGATTTCGCCGACGTTGTCGGTGAACATCTCAGGTGTCATCTCAACGCGTACTTCGAATGTGTCGGTGTTGTTTTCGCGGCCGACAACAATCTGATAGTTTGAAGTATAGCCCTGGTTCAAGAGAACAGTCTCTATCTGGCTCGGGAATACATTGACGCCGCGGATGATAAGCATGTCATCGCTTCTGCCCTTAGGCTTGCTCATCTTGACATGCGTTCTTCCGCATGAGCATTTTTCACGGGAGAGGGAACAGATATCACGGGTCCTGTAACGGATCATCGGGAAAGCCTCTTTGTCAATAGCCGTGAAGACAAGTTCGCCGACGGAACCTTCGGGGAGAACCTCGCCGGTATCGGGGTCGATGATTTCGGCGATGAAGTGGTCCTCGTTAATGTGCATGCCGCTTTGTGCGGAGCACTCGAAGGCAACGCCCGGGCCGGAGAGCTCGGTAAGACCGTAGATGTCATAGGCCTTTATACCGAGAGTTTTCTCAATATCACGGCGCATCTCTTCACTCCAGGCCTCCGCACCGAAAATACCGGCTTTGAGCGGAATGTCATCCGGGCCGAGGCCCATTTCTTTCATTCGCTCGCCGATGTATGCGGCATAGCTGGGTGTGCAGCAGATGATGCTGGCCTGCAGGTCCTGAATGAACATAATCTGTCTGTCGGTATTGCCTGATGATGTGGGTACAGTGAGGCAGCCTACCTTGTGGCTGCCGCCGTTGAGGCCGGGGCCGCCGGTGAAGAGGCCGTAGCCGTAGGAAACCTGGCAGACGGACTCGTCTGTGCCGCCGGCGGCGACGATTGCGCGTGCACAGCAGTCTTCCCAGAGGTCGATGTCATGCTGTGTGTAGAATGCGACAACGCGCTTTCCCGTTGTGCCGGAGGTTGACTGAATGCGTACACACTCCTTGAGGGGCTTGCCCAAAAGGCCGTAGGGATAAGCATCACGAAGGTCGGCCTTTGAGAGGAAGGGGAGCTTGTGAAGATCCTCGATGCCTTTTATGTCATCGGGAGTGACACCGTGCTCTTCCATCTTTTTGCGATAGTAGGGTACGTTATCATATACGCGCTTTACCTGTGCGACAAGACGCTCATTTTGTATCTTTTCTATTTCTTCTCGCGGAGCGCATTCAATCTCCGGCTGGTAATATCTTTCCATTTTAATTCAGTGGACTCCTTTCAGATCTGGGGCAGTTTCTTTGCATACTCGGCAAGTTCTTCATCTGTGGGGATGTAGTCATCCATCTTGCCTTCGTGGAATTTTTCATAGGCTACCATATCAAAGTAACCTGTGCCCGTAAGTCCGAAAACGATTGTCTTTTCTTCGCCTGTTTCTTTGCACTTGAGTGCTTCGTCAATTGCGACGCGGATGGCATGGCTGCTCTCCGGTGCGGGGAGTATGCCTTCAACGCGGGCAAACTGTTCGGCTGCTTCAAATACCTCAGTCTGCTTTACACTGACAGCTTCCATATAACCGTCGTCATAGAGCTGCGAGAGAATCGGGCTCATGCCGTGGTAGCGGAGACCGCCTGCGTGGTTGGGTGAGGGGATAAAGTCAGAACCGAGTGTATACATCTTTGCCAGAGGGCAGATCATGCCTGTGTCGGCAAAGTCATAAGCGAATTTACCGCGTGTGAAGCTCGGACATGATGCCGGCTCTACGGCAATGATGCGGTAATCGGCTTCTCCGCGGAGTTTCTCACCCATGAACGGGGAGATGAGACCGCCGAGGTTTGAACCGCCGCCTGCGCAGCCGATGATAATGTCGGGCTTGATGCCGTATTTATCGAGAGCAATCTTTGTCTCCATGCCGATTACGCTCTGGTGAAGGAGTACCTGGTTGAGTACGCTTCCGAGAACGTAGCGGTATTCACCGCCGGATTTAACGGCAACTTCAACAGCCTCACTGATGGCGCAGCCGAGGGATCCGCCTGTGCCGGGATGTTCGGCAAGAATCTTTCTGCCGATGTCTGTTGTGTCAGACGGGGAAGGAGTGACGTCGGCGCCGTAGACCTTCATGACCTCACGGCGGAAAGGCTTCTGCTCATAGGAAACTTTAACCATATAAACCTTACAGTCGAGGTCGAAGTAGGAGCAGGCCATGGAGAGAGCCGTGCCCCACTGTCCGGCGCCGGTCTCGGTGGTAACACCCTTGAGGCCCTGCTTCTTTGCATAGTAGGCCTGGGCAATAGCCGAGTTGAGTTTGTGGGAACCGGATGTGTTGTTACCCTCAAATTTGTAATAAATCTTTGCGGGTGTCTGAAGTTTTTCCTCGAGGCAGTATGCACGAACGAGGGGCGAGGGACGATACATTTTATAGAAATCCAGGATTTCCTGAGGAATCGGATATTCGCGCGTATCGTTGTCGAGTTCCTGTGCGATGAGTTCTTCACAGAAAACTCCGGCAAGTTCTTCCGGCTTCATAGGCTCATGAGTGCCGGGGTTGAGAAGCGGAGCAGGTTTGGTCTTCATGTCAGCACGGACATTATACCAATACTTAGGCATCTCCGATTCTTCAAGGTAGATCTTGTACGGGATTTTTGTCTTATCCATGGTTTTTCTCCTTTCAAAAAAATAAGGGCCTCGTCCTTATGGACGAGGCCCATTGTTACCATGCGGTTCAACGGTTCACTTAATCCATTTCGGACGCAACTAAACGACGGCACCACCAAGAGCCGTTAGCAAAACCGAAGAATCGATTGTTTGCAAGATTCGTCATGAGTTGCAATCCTTTCCGTTGAAATTACAAACACTTTAACACTTTAAAACGATTTTGTCAACATTATTTTTCGATATACGCCATGAGAAGCTCATAGGTCGCTTTAATGCCGTCCAGATGCGTCCTCTCGTAGCCGTGACTGTTTGCGGTGCCGGGGCCTATTGCGGCGTGACGGACATCATGTCCCGCGATGAGGCTTGTGTCGCAGTCGGTTCCGTAGTGCGGAGTGAATATATCCATAACGTAATCCACGCCTGCACGCTCGGCTGCTTCTTTAAGCTCATTTGTCATGGACCAATGGTAGGGGGCGCGGGAATCCTTGCAGAAGATGGAGACCTTTCTTTCGTCTGATGTCTGCTTTTCGCCTGTTGGAGCAATGTCAACTGCGAGTATGTCTTTTACATCACCGGGAAGCCAGCTTGTGCCGTGGCCTATTTCCTCATATGCGGCGAAATAGAAATAGAGCTTGCGTGACGGCCTGTCATTTCTCTGTGAGATATCCCTGAGAACTTCCAGGAGGACAGCTGCCGCGGCTTTGTCATCTATGAAGCGTGATTTAATGTATCCGTTTGAAACGGTCATACGGGGCTCGAGGGAGACCATGTCGCCCGTGGCAATGCCGAGAGCCCTGACGTCGTCCGCGGTTTTGACGTTCTCGTCGAGTACAACGCAGACGTTCTTGTCAAAATCGCCGATCTCCTTGCGGAGCTCATCTTCCGTTACATGGACGGAGTTGGGTGTTCGGCATATGCATCCGGTGAAGACGGCGTCGCCGCGCGTTCTGACACGGACATTTTCCGTGACACTGTATACAGGGTAGAGACCGCCGACAGGGCAGACGTTCAGTGTGCCGTCGGCGTTTATGTGGCGCACCATGAGGCCTATGTCGTCAAAATGCGCGGTAACGGCAAGCGCGTCGCCCTTGCCGTCGAGCTCCGCTACGACGCCGCCTTTGCGCAGTGTGGAATATCTGATACCCATATCGTCGAGAGTTTTGCAGATATGGGCCTGAATCTCTTCATAGTCACCTGTTGTGCTGTCGATTTTTATAAGATCTTCAAAAGTTTCAAGGAAGTATTTTTCATCAAACGAGCTCATTTTCAGCCTCCGTAAATCATTTTTTATATTGTATCTCATCTTGCCACTCGCTTCAATCTCCAAAATATGGTATTATCTATCAGTAAAACTGTTATGAGGTGAGTCTTTGAAAGCAGCAACATTAAAAATTCTGACAGTGTTTATAGCGCTGTTGATTTTTTTCGCGGCATTTCTTCTGATACACGGCAATTACATCACCATGTATTACAAGGCCGGTTCTGATATCAGTGCCGGTGAAGTCAAAGTCACATTTGACAAAGAGGGCGTCGCAGAAGTCAGGGATATACGCGTAAAAGACAGGCTGGTCCGCGTTGATTTTCAGAAGGTTTCAAAAGGCGAGACAACGGCTTCCGTAAAAATCGGGAAGTCAACCTATATGCAGCCGCTCAACGCCAATGGTCCTCTGATAATTGACGAGGGGAAGAACACGTTCCCGTGCTGGCAGCTGTTCCTGCTGTCCGGATTCATCCTTTCGTTTGTTTCGTCCGGAATTCTTCTGGTTGAGTACAGAAAACTTCGAGAGACCGAATTGTTCTCATATAATCCGATTTATATGCTCGGTCTTTTCATATTTTTCTCGGTCATAGCGCTGGGAACCGGAATATTGCTCCTCATTCTTCTGCTTAATCCGGAATCTTTCAATTTCTCGAACATTCTGGTATGGCTCCGGTCGATGATGCTCTTTTTCACGCTTCTGACCGCACCGATACTTATTGTCTTTGCGGCGGCGCTTGCTGTGAGCAACATACAGCTTATCCGCAAAGAAGGTTTTAAGAAGGTAAATGTTCTCGGTATAATTCTTGCGGCTTTGATTGTTTTCGGCATGGCTTTCGGTATTCTGCTTTACAACTTTTTGATTTATCGGACTTCCTCTGCGAGTATCGACAACTTTGTTCTCAATACCTATTATGCCGTCTTCTCGCTCTTTGTGTCTCTTCTTCTGGCCGTATTCATCATATTCTTCAGGACTGCGAGACACAGCCCTTCGTATGACAAGGACTATATTGTCATACTCGGCTGCCGCTTAAAGCCGGACGGCACGCTTTACCCGCTCGTGCGCGGACGTGTCGACCGCGCCATGGAATTCGCGGCGGCGCAGGAGGCCGCGGGCGGCCCCGCTCCGATTATCATCCCGTCCGGAGGCAAAGGCGGCAACGAGCCCGTAGCCGAAGGCGAGGGCATGGCAAACTATCTGATTGAAAACGGCATTCCGAAAGAACGTGTCTTCCCGGAGACGGAGAGTAAAAACACCAAGGAAAATATGCGGTTTTCAAAGGCGATTGCCGAAAAGATCAAGCCCGATGCAAAAGGCATTTTCTCGACGACAAACTACCATGTGTTCAGAAGCGGAATCATCGCCAAGAAAGAGGGAATAGAGCTTGACGGTGTGGGAGCAAAGACCAAGTGGTATTTCTGGCCCAACGCCCTGATACGTGAATTCATCGGCCTGCTGGTTGATGACATAAAAGAGATTGTACTGCTCATGCTCGTTATAACTGCG
This sequence comes from uncultured Clostridia bacterium, assembly GCA_947302545.1. Classification (GTDB taxonomy): domain Bacteria; phylum Bacillota; class Clostridia; order Oscillospirales; family Acutalibacteraceae; genus UBA1227. Next base: position 5,839 of record CAMYWC010000028.1, read on the forward strand.
GTATGCGCATTTCTCGCATTCTTACTGTAAAAGGAGAACAATATGTTTTATTTTCTCATTCCTACCCTGATGTCATATAATTTCATCCTTGTGGCTGCCGCCGTTATACCGGCGGTCTTCCTCATGGTGAAGGTCTACAGGTCTGACAGGCTTGAAAAGGAATCCGGCCCGATGCTTCGCAGACTGGTCGTTGCCGGCATCCTGTCTTCTCTGCTGGCACTCGTTGAAGAATGGATTCTGATGGCGGTTTTAAATCTCGCCCTTGAACCCAATCAGGCGGCATACAATATTATTCTCTATTTTATTATTGTCGCAGGTGCTGAGGAGAGCTCGAAATATATTTTCCTGAAAAAGAGATCCTGGAATTCACCGGAGTTCAACTGCCAGTATGACGGTGTGGTCTATGCTGTCTTCGTATCCCTCGGCTTTGCTCTCTGGGAGAACATAAGCTATGTCATGAGCTACGGTGTCGGAGTGGCCGTTGTAAGGGCTCTCACGGCGATTCCCGGCCATGCCTGCTTCGGTGTTCTCATGGGTATCTTCTACGGCATTGCCAAGAAATATGACAGACAGGGCAAATCGGGACCTTCGAAAACTTTCCGCATACTTGCGTTTGTTGTTCCCGCATTTGCTCACGGCATGTACGACTACATCGCTTCCGTTGATACGGGCAATGCATACTTCATTACGTTTATAGCAATAGTCTTTGTCGTATGCTTCATCCTCGTTCAGAAGATGTCAAAAGCCGACAAGGCGATATAGTTTCAATCTTTCTTCAATAATTCCCCGATATCCTGTTGCGGAGGTGATTAATATGAGAATCCTGCTCGTCGAGGACGAAAAGAGAATGGCTCAGGCTCTGTGTGAGATCCTGATTCAGGAGAAATATGAGGTTGACCATTTCGACAACGGCATTGACGGCCTTGACGCGCTTTTAAGCGATGTCTATGACATGGCTGTACTCGATGTCATGCTGCCCGGTAAAAACGGTTTTGAGATTGCAAAGCAGGCCAGGGCAGAGGGTATTAAGACTCCGATTCTCATGCTTACCGCAAAGTCCGAACTTGA
>CAMYWC010000029.1:0-6752 GCA_947302545.1 uncultured Clostridia bacterium
CATCGCCCGCCGCCCTCAGTGCCAGAAATGCTGCCTGAAAGACTACTGCAAATCAGCAAAATAAAAGAACCCGCCGTCAAAGGCGGGTCTTTTTTTATAATGTTTCAACCTTTATGAGGTTCGTGTTGCCCGGGATTGTGGAGGTGCCGCCCGAAAGGACTGCGAGGTCCCCTTCGCCGAGGCCCATGACCTCTTTCAGCTTCTGCTTGGCCGTGTAGAACATGACCTCAGTCGAGTCATAGACATCAACTATGGTGGGTATTACTCCCCAGGAGAGCGCGAGCTGGTAGTAGGTGCGCTTGTCCGTCGTCAGACCGAGAATATCGACGGTCGGACGGAAGCGTGACACCATGCGAGCGGTCTTGCCGGAAATTGTGCAGACAGCGATAGCCTTAGCGTCAATATCGATTGCCATGCCGACCGTGGCGTGGCTTATGGCATCTGCAGTGTTCCTTATGGTGAACTCGGTCTCTGCAAAGCGCTTGTTGTAATTTATATTCTGCTCCGTAAACTCCGCAATCTTCGACATTGTCTCAACTGCTTCAACGGGGTGCTCGCCCGAGGCGGTCTCACCCGAGAGCATTATGGCGCTCGAACCGTCGTAAACTGCGTTTGCGACGTCTGAGATCTCCGCGCGGGTAGGCCGCGTGTTGTGGATCATGGACTCGAGCATCTCGGTCGCGGTTATAACCCTCTTGCCGAGCAGACGGCAGTTCGTGATAAGTTTCTTCTGAACTGCCGGAAGCTCCTCGAAAGGAATCTCCACGCCCATATCACCGCGGCCTATCATAATTCCGTCACACTCTTCACAGATTTCCTTTATATTGTCTATACCCGACTGGTTTTCAATCTTCGCTATCAGGTTGTCCTTTCCGTCATAGCCTATCTCTTTGAGATACTTCTTGACATCGAGAAGGTCCTGCTTGCAGGAGACAAAGGAGCAGGCGATGAAGTCTATGCCGTTTTCAACGCCGAACTTCAGGTCCGCCTTGTCCTGGTCGGAGAGGAATTTCTGCTTTAAGACCTTGTTCGGGAAGCTCATGGATTTCCTGTTTGAGAGTTCTCCGCCGACAATTGTCTCGCAGATTATATCCTGTCCCTTGATCTCCTTTATTTCAAACTTCAGAAGTCCGTTATTGAGGAGTATTACATCTCCCTTTTTAAGATCTTTGTGGAGATTCGCATAGCTTACGGAGACGATATCCTTCGTACCTTTGACATCTCTCGTCGTGAAGGTGAAGGTGTCGCCCTCTTCAAGCATAATCTTGCCCTTTTCAAAGGTCTTGATACGGTATTCCGGACCCTTTGTATCAAGAAGTATGGCTATGGGGAGGCCCAGCTCTTCGCGGACCTCCTTGATTTTTTCTATCTTGTCGAGATGCTCCTCATGGGTACCGTGCGAGAAATTGAGGCGCGCGACATTCATGCCCGCTTTCGCCATTGCGACGAGCGTTTCCTTGCTGTCGCTCGCAGGGCCTATTGTACAGATAATCTTTGTTTTTCTCATGAGGAGTTCTCCTTTCTTTTTATGCGAGATAAAGAAGTGAAAGAGCTATAAGGAACTGACCGAAATAATATGTCACGTGGTTTGAAACTACATCGACAGGTCTGTTCTTGCCCTCTCCGAAGTATGTTCCCGAAAGAATGAGGTCGGAGACGAGGAAGAGTACGAGACCGGCAAACATGAGTGTAAGTGTCATGTTATGGAAGCCGTACATTGCGGCGAGTGAGCCGGCAAGAAGCGTATCGGATATGAGAAGTCCGCCGTAGACGCCCGATACTGCCTTGAACTTTCCGTAGTTCAGCTTCATCGGTTTCTCCATGAACAATACGTTGAGCGCTCCCGCTCCGAGTCCCAGCACTATGGGAAGTACCGCAAACAGTACGCCCTTTGCGGAGCTGAAGACCGCATAGTTCATAAGCAGGCCGGCAATAATGAGTATATGCTGGAAAGCAAATGTATAGAAGCCGGCAAAGGTGTAAATGTCGTTGTCATCCGGGTACACGAATTTCAGATCGAGCCAGATGTCACCGAACAGACCGAAGAGGAGACCGATAATGACGAACAGGCCGAGCTGCGCCATCTTTTCGGGTCTTGCTTCGATGAAAGCGGAGACTGCCACAAGCATGAAATATGCGGATGTGAGCGACTTGATGATTGCTGCTTTGATTGAAACTCCCTTTACCCGTTCAAGACAGAACCAACAGAGAAAGACCAGTCCAATCCCCAGAAACGTAAAAACTGCCCATTTCATAAAGTTTCCTCCTGTTTTTTTTACCGTTTGTCTCTATTCAACCCTTAGTCGAGGGTTTTCTCTGAAACAATGCCGCCCAGACAGTCCATACGAGAGCTATTCCGAGTGCTATCGCAAGGGCATACTGGATGGTAAGTCTGCCATAGTACCAGGCCGTCTCAAGATCGCGGCTTACAATACCGCTCATGGTATAGTAGAGCGGTCCTCCGGGTATGAGCGGTATCATGCTCGGCACGAGCATTACAGTCGCCGGAGTCTTGTGGATTTTCGCCAGAATCTCGGCATAGAGCGCGCAGAACACCGCGGCAATCAGGCTTGCACCGAAGATATTATCCGTCAGATGGAGACCCAGCAGATAAATGCTCCACGTGAGGGCGCCGCCGATTGCCGCAAGCGGAATATGCGCGGTCTTTAAGCGGAAGAGGAGCGAGAAGCCGACAGAGCCGAGCGCTCCCGTGAGTATCTGAATTATAATAAGTTTCATTTCCATAGGCTCACCACACAATCCAGAATGCGGCCATGAATCCGCCCGCCAGGGCGCCTGCCCACATTATTGTCTCAACAAGCCGCATGGTGCCTGAGACAGTATCGCCTACCAGGATATCCTTTATGGCGTTGGTCATCGCCACTCCGGGAACAAGGAGCATTATGTCTCCTATAAGTATCTTATCCAGGTTCAGACCAGGTATGAGCTTTGCGAGGAAGCACACACCCAGTCCGACTATAAACGATGTGACTATGTTGTAAATGATGAGGTTCGGGGCCTTGCCCGAGAATCCGCGCTGGAAGGCGCAGATAAGCAGACCAAAGACGGCGGCAACGAGACCGTCCCATACTTTGCCGCCGAAAAAGATTGCAAAAGCAAATGCGGCAAGAGCGCTGCCGAGATACATGCGTATCGGTTTTGTTGTGGGATCAATCGCCTTTTTGAATTCGCCTTCCAGATCCTCTGCTGCGATTTCGCCCTGACAGTACTGTCTGCTGACATTGTTCAGGCGCGAGAGTTTTCTGAAATCTATGCTGCCCGGATTGGTGATCCGGCGCGTAAGTGTGAGGCTTTCGTCGTCGGAGAGCTGCATCGTCACGACTATGGATGTCGTGATGACGAAGACATTCATATTGACTGCGCCGAAAGCCATGCCCATACGGGCAATCGTGTCCTCGACACGGTTCACTTCCGCGCCGCAGGACATGAGCTCCTCGCCCATATCAAGCGCAAGATTTAAAAACTTATGCGGGTCTTTTGCAGCTGTCAAACAACTCACCTGCCTTAAATTGAAATACCGATAAGTTCAATGAGTATTCCGAAGAAAACTCCGAAACCGTAAAGGATGCCGATAATCTCAATGTTCTTCTTCATGTCCTTGTTTATGCGAAGGAGCACGGCAATGCCTATACCCGCTCCGACAAGAAGTCCGCTCATCATGGCACCGAAACTCAATGCTCCCTCAAGATAGAGCTGGGTTATGACGACGGAAGCAGCACAGTTCGGTATAAGTCCTATGATTCCCGCGACAAACTCACCTATAATCGGCTTGTTTGTAATGAAATTCGCAAGCGACTCGTTGCCCACGAATTCTATGACAAAATCAAGGACCAGCGAAACGAGGAAAATGAAAAGCGTTATCTGCAATGTATGGTGAAGGGCGGATTTGAATATTCCTTCCTCTTCACAGTGACAGTGGTCGTTCTCACAGATAGAGTGCACCTCGGGCTCAGGCTTGTGGTTTCTGCTTTTTACAATAAGCCTGACTGCAAAGTCAAGCGCGAAACCCGCTATAAGGCCTATCAGCGCCTTAAGACCCAGTATCTTGAGTATGGAACCCACGGGCACCTGCTCCGACAGGAAGATGGGAAGCATCTCATCGGAAGTCGAGAGATAAACCGCCATCAGGGTGCCGACGGTAATTATATGGCCCGCATAGAGATTTGATGCCGCGGCCGAGAAGCCGCACTGCGGAAACGCACCGAGTATGGCACCTACGGCAGGGCCGTAGTTGCCGGATTTGGATATACGCTCCTTAGCCTTCTCGCCCGCCTTGTGCTCCACATATTCCATGGCAAGGTAGGTGAGGAAGAGGAACGGTATGAGTTTTGCCGTATCTTTCAATACGTCAAGAAGCACATCCAAAATGGTTTCAAGCATTCTTTACACCTTACAATATAAACGGTCGGCAAAAAGCCGACCGTTTAAAATTATTCTTCTTCTGACTTATAGGCTTCGATAACCTTCTGAGCGACCTCGTGAGGACACTCGTCATAGCGTGCGAACTCCTGTGAGAAGGAGCCTCTGCCCTTGGTTGTCGAACGAAGTACGGTCGGGAAGTCAGCAAGTTCAGCCTCAGGCGCCTCGGCCATGAGTTTCTGCATGCCGGCCTTACCTGCGAGCGGCTCCATACCGAGTACGCGGCCGCGGCGCTTTGTAAGATCACCCATTATGTCACCCATGTTTTCATCAGGTACAAGTACCGTAAGACTTACAACGGGCTCAAGAATGACGGGGTTAGCCTTCGGGATACCGTCTTTATATGCGATGGAAGCGGCAGTCTTGAATGCCATTTCCGAAGAGTCAACCGGGTGGTAAGAACCGTCATAAAGTGTAGCCTTAAGGCCTACCATCGGGAAGCCGGCAAGTACGCCGTGCTCAATGGAGTCAAGGAGACCCTTTTCAACTGCGGGGAAGAAGTTCTTCGGTACGGAACCGCCGAATACTTCCTCTGCAAATGTGAGACCGGGCTCGTCGCAGGGCTCAAAGCGGATCCATACATCACCGAACTGGCCGTGTCCGCCGGACTGTTTCTTATGACGGCCCTGAACTTCGACCTTCTTCTTTATAGCCTCGCGATAAGCTACCTTCGGAGCACGAAGTTCAACATCTACGCCGAACTTGGACTTGAGCTTACCGATAACAACGTTTATATGCTGCTCGCCGAGACCCTTGATAACCTGTTCCTTGGTCTCGGTATTTGTGCCGAATGTGATAGTCGGGTCCTCATCCATAAGTTTGATGAGACCTGCGGCAATCTTCTCCTCGTCGCCTTTCTTTGTCGCATATACAGCCATGGGCATGCAAGGCTCAGGGAGGTTAAGGCCTTTGAGCGTGAGCGGCTGTTTCTGCGAAGAAATAGTGTCACCGGTCTTGAGACCGTCGAGTTTTGTCAGAATGGCAATATCGCCGGCAGTGATGACATTGCCGTCCTCCTGCTTGCCGCCGTGAGGATAAAGGATCTTGCCGAAACGCTCGGTGTTACCCGTGCGTGTGTTGTAGATGGGTGTGTCCGCCTTAATCTCGCCGGATACAACCTTTACGTAGGAGAGTTTACCTACGAACGGGTCGGCGATGGTCTTGAAGCAGATAGCCGCGAGCGGGCCGGCGGGATCGCACTTGAGTGCAACTTCCTTGCCGTCGGCATCAACAGCGATCTCGCCTGTCTTCGCGGCAGCGGCCGGAAGAAGGTTTACGATACCTGAAAGCAGGAGGTCAACACCCTCAAGTGTGAGACCTGAGCATGCAAATACAGGATAGATGTCGCCGTTTGTAACGCCTTCCAAAAGTCCGTCCTGAACTTCCTTCTCGGTGAAGGGCTCGCCTTCGAAGAACTTCTCCATGAGCTCCTCGGAAGCAGTTGCGACTGATTCGTTAAATATATCACGCATGGCGTCGAGTTTCGGACCCGAGGGCATCGGGATTTCGGAACCCTTGCCGTTTGCGTACTTGTAAGCCTTGTTCTGTGCGAAGTCAACAAGAGCAACTATCTTGTTGTTTTCGATGTAGGGAACTACTACAGGGCAGAGCTTTGTTCCGTGAACTGCCTGAAGCTCATCAAAAACATTACCGAAGTTTGCGTTTTCGGCGTCCGTTCTGTTGATGATGAACATAGTTGAGAGATTACGGGCGCGTGCGGCCTCAAAAGCCTTCTCGGCGCCGACATCGTAACCGGCCTTCTCAGCGTCGGTAACGATGAGCATACAACCTGCCGCACGGGCAGCCTCCGAAAGACCTGCAGCGAAGTCGAAGAGGCCCGGAGTGTCCATAATGTTGAGTTTAACGTTTTTCCATTCGAGGCTTGCCACTGCGCTCATAAGGGAAGCGCCACGTTTCTTTTCTTCTGCGTCGAAGTCCATTACCGTGGTTCCGTCTGCCACCTTACCGAGTCTGTCAGTTGCTCCGGCCACATAGAGCATTGCCTCACAAAGAGTGGTCTTACCGCGTCCTGCGTGGCCTGCTACCGCAATATTACGGATATTGTCGGAAGTATAATTTTTCAAAATGGTTTCCTCCCTTTAATAAATACTCATATAGTTTATCACATTACCAGTTTCTGTTTCAATATATAATAAGTTAATATAATGGGGAATTTTTTGTTAACATTTCCTTTCACAATTGACATTGCCCCCGTTTCTTATTAAAATTAAATGGCACTAAATTATTGGTTAAGGAGATACATCACCAATGAAAATTTGTATGATCGGCGGTACAGGTCTTCTCGGTTGCGA
>CAMYWC010000030.1:0-6744 GCA_947302545.1 uncultured Clostridia bacterium
CTTTAAACTCGTCGAGGCACTGGTCACGTGTTACGCGGTCATCCTTCCTTAACGGAACATAATCTGACGGATAAGCGCCGAAGATATCGACGAAGTCCTCTTCATCCACGTTCTTGATGTCAGCTGTCCAGTACTTGGGAGTAGCCTCTCTGTAGTCTATCTCGCCCGAGTTCTCTCTCGAATCGATATCAACCTGTGCGGTGAGACGGATGTCTGCAGAGGAGGAACCGACATATATGTCATATGTACCGCCCTCGACAACAAAGCCCTTAAGAGTCGGTGAGTAGTACTCAAACGCGCTGCGGTCAAGTTCGATTGTGACCGTCTGGCTCTGGCCGGGATTTAAGTAAACTTTCGCAAACTCCTTGAGTTCCTTCTTTGCTCTGTAGACAAGTGAATCCTTAAGTCCGACATATACCTGTGCCGTCTCGGCTGCGCCGTAGCCGCCGCTGTTGGTGATGGTAAATGTGAGCTGAAGTTTGTCGTTTGCGGTTATGTTCTTTGAAGAGAGCGTGAGATCCGAATAATCAAAATGCGAATATGAGAGACCGTGTCCGAACGGGAAGAGTACCGGAACGCCCGCCTTCTCAAAATAGCGGTAACCGACATAGATGCTCTCTTTGTAGATGAGGTTGTTGTCGGGCTGTGTCTGGTAGTTCTCGGGACAGGGTGTGTCCTCAAAACGTACGGGGTATGTCTCGGGAAGCTTTCCGCTCGGAGATACCTTACCGGTGACTATGTCATAGATTGCCGTACCCTGAGCCTCACCGAGAAGGTAGGTCTGGAGTATTGCTCCCGGGAGATCAACCCAGGGCATCTCAACACAGCTGCCGGATGTGAGAATAACGGCAGTGTTCGGATTGGTTCTGCAGACAGCCTCAATAAGAGCGGTCTGTGCGGCAGGTATACCCATGCTGCGTCTGTCAGTACCCTCGGCTGCGTCAATCTCGTCACAGCTTACAAACACAAGGGCAACATTTGCGGCGTTCGCGGCTGCGACCGCCTCGCTGATGAGCTTCTGATCGGGCTCTGCGGAATTATTGATATCATAACCCTTCGCGTAGTAGTAGCCCATGCCCGCTGCCTTAAACGCGTCGATTACGCTTACGACTTTATAGGAATTGATACCGGCACTTCCGGCGCCCTGATACATGGGCTTTTCGGCGCGCTCACCGATAATGGCGACAGTAGCGCCCGGTCTGACGGGCAGTACGCCGTTGTTCTTGAGGAGAACCGGGCACTGCTCAGCCGTGATGCGCGCCACTTCATGGTCGCCGTCGAGATTGCGCTTCGGCGCAGGCGTCTTGAGCAGAGGCTCGGATTTATTGACAAGCTCGGCGACCTTCGTCGCGGCGACCTCGAGGTTTACTGCGTCAAAGCCGTCTTTTCTGAATGCCTTGGCAATCTTGCGTACATTTGCATAACCTGAGCCCGGCATTTCAAGATCAAGGCCGTTCTCAAGACTTGTTACGCGGTCATTTACCGCCATCCAGTCGGAGACGGTGAGGCCCTGGAATCCCCATTCTCCGCGGAGAACATGTTCCATAAGCCATGAGTTCTCAGAGCAGTATGTGCCGTTGAGTTTGTTATATGCCATCATTATTGTCCAGGGCTGAGCCTTCTTGACGGCAATTTCAAAGCCGCGGAGGTAGATCTCGCGGAGAGCACGGTCGTCAACAAGCGAGTTTGAGACCATACGGCGGGTCTCGGTGCTGTTGGCGGCAAAGTGCTTGAGCGATGTACCGACGCCCTTTGCCTGTACGGCATTGATATATGCGGCAGCGAGTTCGCCGGCAAGAACCGGATCCTCGGAATAGTATTCGAAGTTTCTGCCGCAGAGGGGCGAACGCTTGATGTTGATACCGGGGCCCAAAAGGACCGATACGCGGTTCGCCTTGCAGTCATCGGCGAGGGTGCCGCCTATGTGCGCGAGCACGCCGCGGTCCCAGGAGGCTGCGAGCGCAGTCGCGGACGGGAAGCACACCGATGTGATTGTCTTATGTTTAACCTCTTTGCGAAGGCCGTTCGGGCCGTCGCTCACCATAACGGAGGGCATGCCGTACTTTACCGGCGCCCAGGTGTGCCAGAAGTCCGCGCCCGTGACAAGGCGTGCCTGCTCACGCAGGGACATGTGTTTTACGATTTCAGTATAATCCATAGATACGCTCCTCAATGAATTCGGAAATATATAAATATACAGATAAATTATACACATTATAAGAGTTCATATCAAGAAGAAAAGGCGACGGCAAAAGCCGTCGCCTCAAAGTCTTTCGTTATTCGTCAAAGCCGTCATCTATCTGCAGATAGGCGTCCGCTTCGCCCATCTCTATGGCATCGACCTTCTTCAGTTTCTTGTTGATGATTTCATTTCTGTGCTGAGCTTCGCCAAGCACCTTTCCGGCATCGGTAATCTTGCTCTGCGCCTTCGCGAGAATCTCCTCGAACTTGCCGTACTGTGCCTTTGTCACGGAGAGAAGTTCCCTGACTTCATTCGCCTTTTCATTGATGGCTATGGCACGGAAGCCCATGGAGAGAGAATTTAAAAGCGCAGTGATAGTCGTGGGGCCCGCCACCATTATACCGTACTTGGACTGCACCTCCTCGGCAAGACCGTTCTTTGAGGAAGTGACCTCGGCATAGAGACCCTCAGTCGCCAGGTACATGATGGCAAAAGGCGTAGTTACGGGCTCATTTATGTAAGCACTTATCTGTTTTGCCTCATCCTTTACGCGGGTTTCAAGGGCCTTTCTTGCAGCCTCAAGCGCCGGAGCGTCCGCCGCGTCAGCAGCTTCGCAGAGGCGCGCATAGTCCTCCATGGGGAACTTGCTGTCTATGGGCAGATAGGCAAATTTTGATGAATCCTCACCCGAGGGGATTTTGACGGCAAACTCGACACGGGCGAGTGAGCCCTGCCTTGTTGCGACGTTCTTCTCGTACATGCCCGGGATTGTCTGATCCAGAATGGCCTCGAGCTGGACCTCGGCCCAGGTTCCGCGCGCCTTGACATTGGTCAGTATACGGTTGAGGCTCGAGACATTTGTCGTAACGCCGGCTGAGAGTTCCTTCATCTCGCCGAGAGATTTATAGAGGTTTTCAAGCTGCTCCGAGACCGTCTTGAAAGAGCTGTCAAGGCGCGTTGTGAGCGTCTTTGTGAGCTTTTCATCCACGGTCTGGCGCATCTCGTCGAGTTTCTTCTCGTTGCCCTCCCTGATTTCGGTGAGGGAACGGCTTATGCGGTCTCCGAGATTCATCTGGCTCTCAAGGCTCTTTTCGGAGAGCTCGGAAATCTGCTTTACTATGGCATCCTTATTGCCCGCAGTCTCAACTCTCGAGCGATGGAATTCCTCGGATGTGACGCGGCCTACATCGCGTATCTTATCCTCCACGGAACGGAAGGCGGCCGCCTGGTCTATCTGATCTATCTCGCCTATTTTTTTGCGATTCAGGAGCAGCAGAACAATGCATACAATAAGCAGAACTGCTATGAGAACAAGCAATATGGTAATCAGTGCCGAATTCATGCAAACACCCTTTCTTTGATAGATTTATTCTAGCATATATGGTAAAATATGTAAAAACAAAAAGGAGGTCTACTCCATTATACAACAACCCCGTGTCCTGAAAAACGGACTAATCATAATAATCTGCCTCACAATGTTAATAACTCTCACTGCCTGCGGCAAAAACAAGTCAACCGCAATCAGTGCTCCCATAAATTATGTGCCGAACTGTTACGACCCGCAGATTGCGGAGGGACTCGAACTTGAGACCATATTGAACAACTGCTTTGAGGGACTCGTACGGATTGACGCCTCGGGCAACATCCAGAAGGCTGCAGCGCAGGCCTGGACCGTCTCACCCGATGGTCTGATCTACACCTTCGCCCTGCGCGACGATGCCAAGTGGTACGTCCCGAAGAGCGCGACAAAGGCCCTCGGCGAGGACTTTGTAAAGAGTCTCGACACGCGCGTCACGGCGGAGGATTTCGCATACGGCATCATGCGTGTTCTTGACAAGAACACAGGCTCGCCGTACGCCTATATGCTCGATGCCGTAAACCGCGCCTATGCCACGGATGACGTGACCCTCGTCATCGAGCTTAAAAAGCCTTTTGAGGGTCTCCTGACCACTCTGGCGCTTCCCATCTGCATGCCGTGCAAAGAGGCATTCTTCAATGAGACAGCCGGCAGGTACGGACTCTCCACGAGCCTGCTGCTCTCAAACGGTCCCTTCTACCTCGGCCTTTTTGATGAGGACATCGGTGCCGTAACCCTAAAGAAGAATCCCGACTACAAGGGCTCATACAGAGCTCTTTCCGACACAATCCGCCTCTTCGTTCCCGACGAGGAAAAACCGCGTGAGTTCAGTATAAGAACTGCTTCACGCGAAGAGACGAAGGATCTCGGTCCGGAGTACAAGGTCTCACATTACAAGAATGCCGTAAAGGCCTTCTGTTTCAACTGTTCGAATGAGACACTGAACACCTTCCGCAGCATACGCCTGGCGTTTGCGCACTCGACGGATATCGACGCCCTCGTCGGCAAGGGTATCTCCAGAGCGGAAGGCGTCATCCCTTCCGCCTGCCTTCTCCAGGCCGGCACATCCTACCGCGCGAACGCCAATGTCCTGCGCGGACCTGAGTTCGACCTCGGCAAGGCAGACGAAATCTACCGCGCCTTGAAGGAGCGCAACGAGGCCCAGGAGATTCCGGACGACCTTACTCTCAACTTAAAGCTCGTCTGCCTCGAGAGCGACCTCGACAGCGTCAAAACCATAATGCAAGGCTGGCAGAAGACCTTCGGCGTCGCACTGACCCTCACCTTTGAGTCCTTCGCAACCCAGGAGGAGCTTGACTCGGTCATAAACAAAGGCGACTATGATATCGCTTACACGACCATAGTCACCTCTGATTTCCTCGCGAGCGAGTATCTGAAGAACTTCACTTCAGACTCCGCAAAGAACATTATAAATCTTCAGAATCCCGAATTCGACAAACTCGTGAATTCGGCGCTGGGCTCCGAGGACTCCGACAAACTCACGGACATCCTCGTCGAGTGCGAGAACTATCTTCTGAACAATGCATATCTCATCCCCACCGTCAGCAGGGATACATACATCGTTCAGGACGAGACGGCGGCAGACGTGACGGTCCGCCCTTCCGGCTCAGTCTATGCTTTCTATAAATAATTATCTCTCATAAACTCCGGACTTGCCGCCATCCTTGTAGAGAAGGCAGCAGTCGGAAATAACCATGCCGCGGTCGACCGCCTTACACATATCATATATTGTGAGCGCGGCGACATTTGCGGCCGTAAGAGCTTCCATCTCCACCCCTGTCTTGTACGTGCAGGACACGGTGGAGATTATTTTTACCTGTGTGTCATTTATCGCCTCAAGGTCCACTGAGATCTTCTCAAGAGGAAGCGGATGGCACATCGGGATAAGTTCGAACGTGCGCTTTGCGGCCTGTATGCCCGCTATTCTGGCGCAGGAGAATACATCGCCTTTTTTAATATTTCCCTCTTTTATGAGCTCAAGCGTTTCAGCCTTCATGGTGACGATCGCCTGGGCTTTTGCCGTTCTGTGGGTGTAATCCTTATCGCCGACGTCAACCATGCGGGCGGCGCCTTTTTCATCGATATGGGTCAGTTCCATGTCTCATAGCCTCCCATCCTTGAAAGTCTCTCTTTAATCTCATCGCTGCGAAGTACGGAGAGGAACTTCTGAACCTTCTCGCTGTCATACGCCTTCTCATCTATGAGGAAGTCATACTCCTCGTCGCAGACAGGGATGAAATCGAGGTCATATGTCTTTGCTGCGGAGTAGATTCCGAGGCCGGCGTCAGCCGTACCCGAGGCAATCTGAGCCGCAACGGAAGTGTGCGTAAACTCTTCGCGCTCGTAACCGTAGAGGTCTGCGGGATCCATGCCGTTCTGTTTAAGCAGGAAATCACACAGAATGCGCGTGCCCGCTCCCTTCTGACGGTTTACGTATGAAACGCCCTCGCGGGCGAGGTCTTTGAACTCTTTAATTCCCTTGGGATTGCCCTTTGCAACCATTATTCCCTGGACGCGCTTTACGCCTTTTTCGAGCTTTACTCCGCCGTTCGGGAAATAATTGGCGATATAGCTGTCATTGTACGCACCCGTCTCCTCATCAAGGAGGTGGATGGCGCCCATCTGGGCCTCGCCGCGCTTTATCGCCATGATGGCGCCCATAGATCCGACGTGCGAGGAGGATACCACGGATTCATTGTCCGAAATCCTGAGGACATCTATTATCTCATCGATAAGCGGGTCATGGCTGCCGATTATTGTCAGCGTGTTGTCTATGTCGCTCTGCGGGCGAAGCAGTGTTACTTCTACGATATCGCCCGCCTCATATCCCTCGCAGTCCTGCGGAATATCGATTATTCCGTCCGCCTTGACGAAGGATGTGACGACACCCGCTCCGCGGTTTATGGGAGTGGCAATATATTCGCCCTTTTCGTTTATGCCCACTCTCGCCCTGACAAATTCCCTGTATTTCAGGGGAGATGTCATGACTCTGCCGAGAGAGGCTTTTATAACTGTCTGCTTGTGGAGATTTCTGCCCGTCATAATCTCTATGACCGGTCTTAAAATCTCTTCCAGGACGATGATTCCCGAGACGGGATATCCCGGCACACCGAGTATCGGCTTATTCTGCGAATAGCCTAAAATGGCGGGTTTGCCGGGCTTTATGGCGATTCCGTGGAAAAGA